>CAYUGQ010000012.1:0-40996 GCA_964444305.1 uncultured Candidatus Sumerlaeota bacterium | reverse complement strand
AGTCAGCGGTGGGGACCCAATAGTAACCGGGATTGCTGAAGATAGCAGACGGGTTGAGCCCGGGCAGATCTTTGTCGCTACCCGCGGGGTTCATTCCGACAGTCATCTATTTATTTCTGACGCGGTAGAGGCCGGAGCGGTTGCCATCGTCACTGAACAGCCCGTTTCATCTTATCCGGGTGTGGCTGTCCTCCACGTTGAAGACAGCCGAGATGCTCTGGGGCGCCTTGCCCATGCTTTTGCGGGAGATCCTTCACAGGATATGCTGGTCATTGGGGTGACCGGGACAAACGGTAAAACGACCACAACCTATCTGCTGGAAGCCATCCTCGCGGCGGCTGGATATAATGTTGGCGTGATTGGAACCATCGAGTATCGCTTTGCAGGAAAGCGAGTGGAAGCTGCCAATACGACCCCCTCAGCGCCACAGCTTGCAGGTTTGTTCAAAGAAATGAAGGAAGCCGGCGTAAACGCTGTTGCCCTTGAAGTCTCTTCCCATGCTGCGGATCAACGACGGATCAGCGGGATTAATTTTGATGGCTGCATATTTACTAATATCACCCAGGACCACTTGGATTATCACGGATCCATGGAAGAATATGCTGCTGCGAAACTGAGCATATTTACAGATTTTCTCCAGCGCGGGCCCAAGCGCAAAGATGGGCCTGTTTCGGTCCTTAACCTGGACGACGAGCGAATCCGCGATTTTCGGGATCAGATTCCGGGTCAAGTGCTGACTGCAGGCTTGGGGGAAAAGACCGATTATCAAGCATCGGACGTCCGATACGCGGCAGATTCAACATCGTTTCGGATGCGTGTTGCGGAATCTGTGGTTGACCTCGAAACCCACCTCGTCGGTCCTTATAATGTTTCTAATGTCCTGGGAGCGGTGGCCATCTGCCATGCACTGGGTGTTTCGCTGGATGATATCCGAAACGGTCTTTCCGCTTTGGAGGTGGTCCCCGGACGTCTAGAACCGGTCCGCGAGGGACAGGACTTCCTGGTGGTGGTGGATTATGCCCACACGCCGGATGCTCTTGAGCGGGTTCTGCAAAATGCCCGTCAAATGACACAAAGCCGGGTCATAGTTGTGTTTGGTTGTGGTGGAGATCGTGATTCCACAAAGCGGTTATGGATGGGCAAGGCAGCCGGTAATCTTGCTGATATCGTCGTTGTGACTAGTGATAATCCGCGGACAGAGGATCCCGTCGGAATTATTGCTCACATAATGGAGGGTGTGGAGCGCTCAAAAGTTGATGAATCTGATGTCCACGTATTGCCGGACCGCTCCGCCGCAATTGGAGTCGCAATTGAACTGGCCGGGCCGGGCGACGTGGTGGTTATTGCCGGCAAGGGGCATGAAGACTATCAGATTCTCGGTACGGAAAAGATCCATTTCGATGATAGGGAAGAAGCGCGGAAGTTTTTGCGGAACAAGTATAGCCGTGCATAGTATCAATGGTCCGGCCCGTAAATAAGGGCCAAGGAATAAAAGTTAAGGTTTATGAGAGTAGAACTCGAAAAACTTGCTGAAATAGTAAGCGGTCGCCTGGTGGCCGATAATCGCCAGGATAAGGACGTCATGTCCGGCATATCCACAGACTCTCGCACCGTCAGAGCTGGCGACGTCTTTTTTGCTTTGTCAGGGGAAAACTTTGACGGCCATGCTTTTGTCCCTAATGCCGTAAAGGCCGGTGCTCAAGCAGTAGTGGTAACAAACTTGCCGGCGGAGACCAGCGGTTATGCCATAGTGCAGGTTGACGACGTCTTGGCAGCCCTCGGAAAGTTGGCAACCTGGTGGCGAAATCAGCTTAAAGTGCCTATCGTTGCCGTCGTCGGCAGTAGTGGCAAGACGACTACCAAGGAAATGGCAGGAGAAATCCTCGTACGATACAAAGATGCCGTTGTTACACGAGGGAATCTCAACAACCTGATCGGTTTGCCGCAAACGCTGTTTTCCGTGCAGAGCAGTCACGAAGCGGTTGTGCTCGAACTGGGTATGAATATGCCGGATGAAAACCGGCAGCTTATGGAAATTGCTCAACCGGACTGCGTTGTTCTTACCAATATTAACCATGCCCATATCGGAATGTTTGAATCGCCCCAGGCTCATTTCGAAGCCGAGGCAGAACCTGTTCGTTATGCGAAGGCCGGCGCACGATTAATTATTAACAAGGATGATCCGCTGTCTCTCCGGGCCGTGGAGGAATTTGCTGCCGACCGCGAGATTGCCTGGTACTCCACAGAAACGGAAGCAGATTTCTATGCGGACGACGTTCGTCCCGTCCGGCCGTTTGGTTATGAATTCACCCTGAAAAACCGGGCTGGCGACTCTGCAGACGTCACCCTCAAACTTTTCGGCCGGCATAACGTGGCAAATGCTGTTGCTGCCGCCGCAGTGGCTCACTTTTACGGCATTGAACTGGAAGATGCCGCCGAACAACTCAGCATGTTTCGCCCCAGGTATAATCGCAGCGAAGTGGACGAGATAGATGGGGTTTACCTCGTAAAAGATTACTACAATGCAATCCCAGCCGCGGTGATTTCCGCCCTGCAATCTCTGGAAGATTTCGATATTATCGGGCGCCGATTTGCGGTCCTGGGCGATATGATGGAACTTGGAGAGCACGAACGCTACTATCACGAACAGGTCGCGGATGCTGCCGCAGAAGCGGGGCTGACGAAACTGTTCACGGTAGGGGAGCGGGGCCGGATCATTCATGAGCGAGCCCAAACTTTGAGTTCAGCATCAGTCCACTACGACTCGTTGGAAAGCCTCGCTGTTGATCTGTTATCCGAGCTAAAGCGCGGGGATCTCGTCTTGATCAAAGGCAGCCGAGCTCTCGCCTTGGAACGACTTTTTGATATGTTAAAACAGCGGACGGTGACGGCTCAATAACCAACTATGATCTACCACCTCATGGCCGCCCTGGTTGAAAAAGGGTATCTACATATTAACCCGTTTCAGTACATCACTGTTCGGTGTGCAGCCGCTGGCACTATGGCGCTTTTAATCTCCCTGGCTGTCGGACCCAGGTTAGTGGCCATTCTCCGGCTGTTAAAAGCAGGCCAACCCATACGATCAGTCAGTATAAAAGGGGCCCCTGACCTCGCAGAAATGCATGGCAAAAAAGCCGGCACACCAACGATGGGCGGCGTCCTGATTGTCCTGTCTTTGCTTTTGCCCGTCCTGCTCTGGTGCAATCTGTTTAACCCGCTCGTCTGGCTGTTGATTTTCGTCACCTTTGGCTTTGGCGCAATTGGATTCCTTGACGATTACCTGAAAATCACCCAAAAAAACGCTGACGGATTATCTCCAAAAGCAAAAATTGCCGGTCAGGTTCTGGTAGGACTTGTGGTTGGCGGATATCTGTACTTTTTTGGCGATACACCCCGGCTGGGTGCCCAATATAGCTATGTCGAAAAAGGGGTCATTTACGGCCCGTGGGTCGGCTATGAGTATCTTCAACTCCCATTTCTTAAGGACTTTTATCCGTATATCGGACTGCTGTTTGTGCCTTACGTCGTCCTCGTTTTAACCAGCACCTCAAACGCCGTAAATCTAACCGACGGATTGGATGGGTTATGCATCGGGATAACCGCCATTGTGACGGCTGCGTTTATGCTGCTCGCTTACCTCTGTTCCAACATGTTTTTCTCTCAGTACCTGATGATGGCCTATGTGCCACGGGCGGACGAAGTTGTTGTTTTTATGGGAGCGCTGTTTGGAGCCTGTCTGGGCTTTCTCTGGTTTAATGCCTATCCTGCCGACATGTTTATGGGAGACACAGGCTCGCTTACACTGGGCGGCGTAATTGGAACCGTCGCAGTGATATGCAAACAGGAAATTTTGTTCATCATCATCGGCGGCATGTTCGTTATTGAAGCCGCCTCCGTAGTGATCCAGGTCATTTCCTATCGCCTGTTCAAGCGTCGGGTATTTCTGATGGCCCCCCTCCATCATCACTATGAACGCCGTGGAATGACCGAAGCGAAAATTATCGCCCGATTCTGGATCATTGCAATTGTGCTCGCTATTTTAGGTCTGAGCACTCTTAAACTGCGATAACAGCCGCCGCGGCAAAGAGCCTCCCCTGGCCCTGCTTTTGCATAACCCTGCAAGCTGGGGCTAATTATTAGTAAGAACATTTAAAAACGCGTTGACAGACCCTCGCGCCGACCCACATACGTTGGGCTGATTTGTTTAAACCTGCGTGAAGATATAGATGCGAACGAGGCTCATGATGATGAAGCAGGCCAGATATTTGGCGGGCGCAATAATATGTGCCATAGGTAGCCTGGGTATGGGGCAGTACATGGCAGACAGCATGGCTGCGCTGGATATGAACCAGACCATTCAAGGGCAAATGCCCGGGCCCGGAATGCCCCCTCCAGCACCGGGAATGGTCCCCGGAGTGGGTAATCCCGGAACCGGATTTGCCGGTGCACCGATGGGCGGCAACACCATGCCCGGCCAGATGCCAGGCCAAATGCCTGGTATGGGCTTCGACGGCATGAACGCTGACATGATGCCTATCGATGGCGGAATGGGAATGGGTATGGGCGGGCAGCAGATGGCCCCGCAGATGCAGTTGCCGCCGGCGATTGACACTGCAGATGTTTATACCGGACGCCGCGTGTTTGACGCCGTATCCGGTGCTCTTCTCGAAGATGCTGTTCGTATTACTGTTCGTGCCGAAGATGTGGATGCTTACCGCACTTCTGACGATGGCACGAACGATAACGGCCTGGTTGGTGATGGCATTGTCGGCAATGTCCTCACCTCGCGAAATGAGTACGTCGGTCAGTTTTCCAACATGGTTAAAGATGAGCTGATCAACGCCGTTCATAACGCCGAGCAGATTGATCCAATGGTCTACTTCGGGCATCATGTGACAAAGCTGGACCCGGTGCCCATGGAAGGCATGAAGCGTTATGGTCTGCCTCTTCCTGAAGGCAGCGGCGCTGAAGGTGACCTTATCGCCAGGGCACAGCCGGACGTTCCAAGCTTGATCGACCTCGAGCGGGACCGCGATAATCTAGTCCAGCAGTGGAACAATACTTTCCTGGCCCGTTACCGCGTAGACCCCAACGATCCCCAGAGCCCGTATTTCGCCATATTTGTACCCTCACCTCCTCTGACACCTGCTAACTATCCAGTTCCGACCGGTTATGTTGCACCGCAGAAACATGCTCAGACACAGAGAGATCAGTTAGATGCGGTAACAGCAGAGGCTGCCGCTCAGGCGGCTGTATCAACGAACCCGGGCGGAATGGGCGGCGGGCAGATGTTTTAGTCCCGCAGAAAAAACGATTTGTATAAGAAGTATGTGAGCAGGAATAAGGAAAGTTATGGCGCGCAAGCCCAGTAAATTGGATCTGGCCAATGAGGCCGCTCTGCAGGAAAGCCAGAAGTTGCTGAACCTATGGTTGCAGATAAAAAATTTTTTGGCGAAAGCATTTACCGACACGCCCGTGGACCCGGCGGAAGAAAGAGCTTTTCTTGAGATCAAAAGTTCCGTGCAACAGTACACCCGGCTTGTTTCTCAGAAGCTGCCTCCGGACGTGAAAATCGGCGGCGAGCGCATGCAGGATCTCATGCGTCAGGCAATTTCAGTAGGACACCTTCGGGCACTGCCCAAGGCAGATAAACAGGTCCTGATCGCAAACTGGCATGCAGCATTCATCAGTCTTGCCCGCGCAGTCGGCAGCTTGGAGTTTGTTCTCGAAGGTTACCAGCCTGCACCCAAAGCAGTACGGACCGGGTCCGGCATCAAAGGGGGCACTGTCGTGAAAAAGAAGTCTGCCGACTGGGCAGGCCGCATAAAAATAATCGTTGCCCTGGCCGTTGTGGCCGGTGCCATATACTATCTGATGAATCGGTAGACAAAAAAAGTTGCATTGTAGGGTCAGCCTGCCCTTGACTGAGGGAATTGAAGGCTGATATTTGGTTTTTAATTTCTGGATTTGCAGGACAGTTTGCCGGTTCGGCATATCCGGTTTGTTAGGCAGGTAACCGAGGTGCCTGCTTGCAGTAGAACATTGTACGTAAAAGACTTATAAGATCCCGCCCGGGGCTGGAAAGCCATTGGTGGGGATTCCATAAGACCAGAAGGGTGGTTCACGTGGAACAAAAGCAGAAGCTCCTGCCAGTTGTGGCGAAAACGGCGTCGGTTGCGACGGCCATGAGCCTGTGCCTTGCGCTAACAGGGTGCTACAACCTGTATGAGGGTAAAGCTGACAAGAACCTGCAGACAGCCGAGCAGTGGCAGGCTGGAGAGTTTGAAGAAAGCAGGCAGGCCTTCGAGCAAGCTCGCCAGGCCTTGCAGGCGGCGCGTCAGGCGAAGAGCGGCGGCAACAGCGGCGAGGCGCGAACGCAGGCCCAGTCTGCCGCTGAGCTGAGCGAAACCGCCATGGATGCCGCAATGCGCCGTTTTGCCGATGTGCAATTGGCCAACGCCGAGCAGCACATGAAGGTGGCAAGCGATAACCAGGTGGACCGCGGAGCGACCGCTCAGGATTACACGACAGCCCAGGAAAACCTGAACAAGGCGCGTCAGGAATTGGCTGATCAGGATTTTAAGGACAGCATCAATCTCAGCAATCAGGTCATTGCTTCTGTTAACATGATGCTGCGCGATGTGCAAAATAAGGCTGAGGATGACGTTCGTCAACTTGGTCTTTCCGTGCAGTCTCTTGAGCAGGCTCAGGGCGAAACTTATACCCCCGCAGAGCTGGACCGTGGCCGGCAGGCGCTGACCCTTGTCCAGCAGATGGTCGCTGATGAGCGTGCTTATCGCCGGGCAAGTCTTATGGCAGAAACCGCCCGCGGTGACGCCGACAGTGCGACTATTGAATCCAAGCGGCGCCACAGCCAAACTGAACTTCTGGCGCTGGAAGATAAGATTTCCGAGGCTATCGCCGAAGAGGCTCCAGTGCATGTGCCGGATCGTCTTGAGCGAGTTCAGATGCAGTACGAGTCACTGCTGGCGACGTTCTATAATAATCAATTTGATACAGTTCTAGCCGGTGCACGCAGTCTCCGCCCTGAAGCCGATGAACTGATCACCGCAGCTCGCATCGAATCCACCCGTGCGCTTATTGGTCGCGTTAATGATACTGTAACAGCACTCCGCGCGGAAGATGTTGAGACCTATCTGCCGGGCCAGATCGCCGAAGTTGAACAGATTGGTGCCCGTGCACAGATCGAATTTGATAACAATAATTATGAGGGATCAAAGCTGGAAGCGCGTAACGCTCTCCAGCGCGCAGAGCGTGTAACCCTCGAGTTTGATACCCTGGCCCAGGCTCATTACCGAGCTGCTGATGCCGCAACCTCTTCAACTCGTGATGCCTATGCCCGGATGACCCGCGTGTTTGGCGCAGCCGGGACGACTATTGATTCGCGCCTGTCTTCTCGCTACCAGGTTCGTGCGACCGATCTCGCTGCACGCCTGAACAGCGCAGTTGATCTGCTGAATTCGGCGGAAGAAAACCGAGAAGCAAACCAGTTCAAGTCCGCTATAACCCAGGCTGATCAGGCTGGCAATGTTGCAGAAGAGGTTGCCAATGGTACTTATACCCTGGTGGCTGAGAATGCGTTGCTTGGGGTTCAGGATCAGATCAGTGAACTGGAGCGTCAGGGCGCTTCCCAATACGCTCCGCGCAGTCTGCGCGAGGTCCAGGCTTTAGTCGGGCGCACGCAGGAACAGCTCCGGAATAATCAGGCTCGCGAGGCCGCAGAGTCTGCCGCTCGGGCTCGTGCTGAAGTTGAAAATGTAAAACAGGAAATCGCTAATCGCGCTGTTCGTGAGGCCAACGATACAGACCGTCTGCTTCAACGCATTGAAGGTGGTGCCGGACCTGCTCCCGCCGCCGGCGGAATGCGGTACATGGGCGTGCCTCAGCGGCAATTGCCTTTTGGTGAAGCCCCCGGTGGAAGTCTTCTCAGCAATAAAGAGGCAATGTTCCTCGAGGCCGTTAGTGCCGCCGAAGCGCTTCCTGCGGAAGCTGGTGTTATTGTGGCTCAGACCAGCGTTGGCAATCCGACAAATAGCTCGGGCTGGACCGGTTCGCCTGCTGTGATTCAGAATCGCCAGATTCCCGGCGGTACGTTTGCAACGTCAGATGCCCCGTCAAATGTTTTCCTGGGGACAGGAATGCCGACCGGTGCAGCTATTGGGCATCGTGCCGAACCAGTTGTTAATACCTACGAAGCCACCGGTGCCTATCGTTCTGGAAGCGCCGGAGCTTATGAAGCTCCAACTGCTCCTGGTCCGTTCATGGCCATGCCTGAGCCAGACGCGATTGACCCTAACGAACCCGTCGGACTTGTTCCGGCCGCAGCCGAGATTAACGGTGCTCGCCAGCGTCTCGAAGATTTGATGGGTGATAATCAGCGTCTGAAAGATCTCGAAGACTTTGAGCCTACCGCAGTAGAGGCTGCTCGTCGTCAGCTCCGTGAATCGTCAGAAGCCCTTTCTGCTCAGGACTATTCCCGCGCAGTTCGGTTAGCGCGTGAAGCACAAAGCACGATCTTTGTAGCTGATCGCAATGCATCCCGTCAGGCTGCTAATCGCGACCTGCAGGCTGCCGCTGACCGTATCAATCTGGCGCAAGCCGCCGCGGCTGACATGTTTGCTCCGGCCCAGTTAATGGAAGCACGCCGCCTGTATGATCAAGGCAACGCATTCATTAGCTCTGGAGATTACCGCGAAGCACGCAAGCTTGCTGCCCGTGCGCTGGTAGCGTCGGAAGATGCCCGATCCTACAATGTGACAAAGGCCCGTGATCTGGCTGCTCAGTCCGTTGATTACGGCGGATACCGCGCCAGCGTTCCGGCGTTGACCGAAGCCAATCGTCTTTCTGATATCGCTGACGACATGATGCGTAGCCCGGAAACGGCCGCTCAGGGACAGGAAGTTGCTAAGCAAGCAGTGATGCTGGGCCAGATAGCCTTGGATCATGCCCGTGACTATTCCTACCAGGAGCGTCTGGACAACATCTATAAAGCCCTCAACCAGGCTCTTCGCGCCGGTGCTAATTACTTTAACGTGACAGAGGTTCGGCGTCTGATTGCTGAACTGGCAATTGCGCGTGATCAATACTGCACACGGAACTTCGATGCGGTTGAGATCAAACTGAGAGACATTGAGGCTCGTTTGGCCCGGGTTATCGAAACCACTCCGCTCGTACTCGAAGAAAATCTCATCGAAACGACCGAGAAGTTAAACGCCCTGGTATTGGCCGGAGCCGAAAACTGGATGGCGCAGGAAGTCGACAATGTGAAATCACTGATGAACCGTTCGGTGATTGATTTCCGCAAACACGATTATCAGTCCAGCTATACAAACATCCGCAACGCGATGGCACTGACAGATCGGATCGAAAATCGTCTACAGGAACAGGTCTACTTTGACTCCGTAACCGAGCTGTTTGCTCAACTCGACGATACCTTCCATAAGTTCCGTCCTGTTATCAACCACAGCCCGGCCTTCCTAAAGAAGCTTGTCAGCACAGAGTGGGGCCAGCCACGTGCTATGGACCTCAGCAGCAGACTCAATCCTAATGAGTTTAAAGATAAGATCAACGACATCTATCTGCGGGCCATTCACCTGAAACCACCCAAGTCTCAGGAGGCGATCCATACCGAAGTTATCATCGCGATCAAGCATGCCAAGGTGGCCTCGGAAAATTTCCAGAAGCTTTATATCCTGGACCAGGTGAACATGCCGGATGCGTATGAAATCATCGATACCGCCTATGCCCAGATCAAGCGGGCTCAAACCCTGCGGGGTGAGGTACAGGTGAAGATGATCGAACCTCAGGCAAGAATGCGTGTCATTCGCGCAGAGAAAATTGTGAACTACTGATTCATCGGGCGTGCATCACCCTAATGTGGTGCACGCTCCGTGATCTTTTAAGGAGTGAGTGTGCCTCAATTAAGTTATGTCCAATGGGTTGAAGTAGCGGTTATTGCCGGCATCCTCGTTTTTGGGGCCTATGTTGCATTTGCTCTCGATCTGTTTCGGAAGGGTAAATAAGCAGTGCCACCAGTAGAAAAACAAAGCATGAAGCAAATCATGTCACTGGATAATCGCATCGCCTTCATCACCAAGTACAAAAACCTCTGGCAGGAATACTTCCGGTTTTTCGCCGACGGTTTTGATGAACGCAAGATTACTGCTCAGGACGAGCAGCAGTTTTTTCAAACTATGCACGCCCTGGCTACCAATCATTTTCGCTTTGTCGAACTGGCCGGCGAACACTTCAAAGGCGCTGACCTGTCGCTTGATATTCTCAATGATACCGTCAGCTTAAACACCATGAAGCAAATGAGTGAAGCTCAATTTGGAAAGCTGCTGATCGACTGGCACACAGTCTTCATTAACATGAACAAAGCCCTGGGTAAGCTCAACCTGCAGAAGCCCCAGCCAAAGAAGTAAATTTCTATCAGGTAAACTAAGTCCGGGTTTATACCCGGACTTGTTTTTTGCTGATCCACCAGCAACTTCTAAAGCAAGACACCTGACAACAGCAGTAATGCCACGTTGAAAAAGATTACCAGGCCCGTGACGTCAATGAGTGTGGCCACAAACGGGGCCGATGATGTCGCAGGATCAAGATTCACCTTTTTCAGCAGAAACGGAAGCATTCCCCCCACAAGAGTGCCCCACATCACCACCCCCAACACACTGAAACCCAAGGTTCCTCCCAGCCGGTGGGCGTGCTCGCCAAAGCGTTCTCCGCTCGTCGCCATATCCCACAAAACAACCATCAAATATCCGATTATCCCCAGGATTACCCCAAAGGTCAAGCTGGTAAATATTTCCTTTCGGAGAACTCGATACCAGTCTGCCACCTTCACCTCGCCCAGCGCCATAGCGCGGATTACAAGCGTACCCGCCTGGCTGCCGCTATTGCCGCCGCAGGACATAATCAGCGGAATAAAAAACGCCAGTGCCGGGACAGTCGCCAGCTCCTCATCATACCTGGCCATGGCCGATGTGGCCCCCATTTCAGCAATAAAAAGCAACACCAGCCACGGAGCACGTTTGCGAACCATATCCCTATAGCCAATCCGCATATACGGTTCCGTGAGAGCTTCCATGCCGCCCAGCTTCTGAATGTCTTCCGTGGCTTCTTCTTCAGCAACGTCAAGCACATCGTCCACCGTGATAATTCCCAGCAACACCCCTGACGTGTCCGTTACCGGCAATGCCACCACGTCATACTTCCGGAAAACCTGCACTGCTGTTTCCTGATCATCCGTTGCTTTTAGGGAAACTACCTCCGCCGGCATCAACTCAGCCACCGGCGTGTCAGGTTCGGCCAGAAGGACATCCCGCACCCTCACAGACCCGGTTAATTCCCCCCGCCTGTCCGTCACATACAGCGCGTCCAGCGTCTCGCTGTTTCTCCCATACCTGCGGATATGATCCAGCACCTTGTTTACATTCCATTCCTCTTTAATAGAAATGTAATCCGGCGTCATCAGACGACCAATAGACTCTTCGGGATAGCCAAGAAGCTGCGTCGCAACGGCCAGCTCTTCACTGGACAGGAGGTTCAGCAGGCTGCGCGTAACTTCTCCCGGCAACTCCTCCAGAAACGCCGTCCGGTCGTCTGGCGGCATGTTATTCAAAAGGTCCGCCGTCTGTTTATCCCCAAGAGCCTTTACAAGAGCCTCTTGCTCCTCATGAGAGACATGGCTGAAAGCCTCAGCCGCAATGGGACGGGGAAGTATGCGAAAGATAACAGCACGATCGCCCGGCGGTAAATCAGTAATAAGATCGGCCAGGTCTACTGGCTGCCAGTCAGAAAGGACATCGCGCAGGCCAATGAAGTCGCCTTTGCGAACCATTTCTTGAATCTCTGGCATTAGCAGATGACCAAGCACTCGTCCTTACCTTTTCCTTTCATTCAAACCGTAGCTGACCCTTTGGGCACCAGCTTTTCTACAATCGCACTACTCGCTAATACTGCACCATCGTATAAAATGGGCGGTTTTCCAACTTGTGCCGACCATCCAAAAATAAAAGCTCCAACACGGCAGCCGCCTCCACCACTTCGCCCCCAAGCACCTCCGTAAGCTTACAGGCCGCAGCCAGAGTCCCCCCCGTAGCAATGACATCATCCAGCACCAACACCCTGTCTCCCGGCTGAACAGCATCTTTATGCATCTCAACGATATCTGCACCATACTCCAACTCATACTGCTGCTGCACGCACTCCGCCGGCAGTTTTCCTTTTTTCCGGACCGGCACCAGTCCCACGCCCAGCCTGTACGCCAAAGGAGCGGCAAAAATAAACCCGCGAGATTCCACACCGACGATTTTATTAAGGCCCAAAGGTTCGTAGCGTTCGGCCAATAAATCAATGCACATACGAAACGCCACAGGATTGTTAAGCAGGGTGGTAATATCTTTAAAGGAAACTCCAGGCTTTGGAAAATCCGGTACTTCGCGTATAAACTGTTTCAGGTCCTCCGCTGCCATGCTCATTTTTCCATTTCTGAGATATGCTTTCTTCCCGCGTAACCAGCGCTTGTTTCATGGTAGAATTGTATGGAATGACCATCGGTCAGTTCATAGCAAAGAAAAACTTCGCGTCCTTCGTGCAAAGAAGGAAAATCAATCAAGCCGCGCTCCACGTCCTGGATAACCACTCCCTGCGACTGAAGCGCATTTAACAACCGGTAAGCTGCCTCGTGCCGCTTTTCATCGGTCCAGTCCGAATAGTCAGCCGTCGCCGCAGCCTCCTCCGGCTGCAGGCCAGCAAGTTTGTCTGATGATTTCAGGGAATGCTTTAGGTTCTGATCACTTTTTTTCAACTCGTCATAGGGTGCATGACCATTTGCCGACCCGTTACCATTTGACAATCCATGCCCATTTAAACCGCCGTTCAACTGAAATGGATCTGCTTCCTCGTCCATCTCCGTTTTCGCGGCAGAGCTTTGCAGCAACGTCCTTACTTCTGCGAAAAGTCTTCGAACATGAGGGATCATCGCGTTGGCCTGATCCAGCGTGTAATGTTTTTCAAACATATGAGCCATGATAAACCTCAACCCCGACAATGGTAAAAGAAATGCCTTAGAGCATACACTCAATCGCCGGAACTTTTGCAATCACATGGATTACGACCGAAAAGGCGGCGATTCGGCGGGACGTATTTTTTTCGCGAAATAAATGACGTCATCATCTGCTTGTATGCGCTAAGGTGATTCACCCATGGTAAAACGGCCCTGCGGGTTTATGCCCAAAGCCGCGTATCGCCAAATCCCAACCCAAAGAACCGCTGAGAGGCAGGACGTGAGCTTTTCATGCAGAAGACCCGCGTAGGTGTAGTGGGTGTTGGCCATCTCGGTCAGCATCATGCCCGCATATACGATTCTTTGCCCCAGTGTGAGCTCGTGGGCGTAGTCGATGTGGACCCCCGCACCGCACAGAAATTTGCAAAGCAATATGGCGTGGAAGGCTTCACCGATTATCGTGACCTCTTTGGTAAGGTCGACGCTTTGAGCATCGTCGTGCCCACAGTTTATCACCACAAGGTTGCAGCCGAATGTCTCCAGCAGGGGATTCACCTCCTGGTGGAAAAACCCATCACCAGCACGGTTGAACAGGCTCAGGAACTCATCAGTCTCGCCTCAGAAAAAAATCTTGTACTGCAAGTTGGTCACATCGAACGTTTCAATACCGCAGTTATGCGCTTGAAGCAGCTTGTAGACCGACCGCTGTTCATCGAAGGCCACCGCCTCGGACCCTATGACCCCCGCATCAAAGACGTCGGCGTCGTCCTCGATCTGATGATCCATGATCTGGATATCGTCCTCCAACTGGTCAACAGCCCCCTCGTCTCCGTGGAAGCGGCCGGAGTGGGAGTTTACGGGCAGAATGAAGATATTGCCAACGCTCGGCTGCATTTTGAAAACGGTTGCATCGCCAACCTGACCGCAAGCCGAGTGACCCCTAATCGCAAACGCAAAATTCGAATCTTTCAGCCTGACGCTTACCTTTCCATCGATTACATCGACCAGGAAGTGGAGATATTCCAGCGCCAGCCAATTCCCGATCCTGAACCCGGCCAGCCGCGAATCAGTATCGTACGCCGCAAGGAAAAGATCGAAAAGAAAGAGCCCCTGCGCCTGGAATTGGTACACTTCATTGACTGCGTAATCCGCGGCGCCGAGCCAATGGTGCGCGGCGAACATGCCAGGGATGCCCTCATGCTGGCCGTGGAAATCAGCGAACAAATCCAGAAGCGAACATCTGATTTGGGCTTGCTGCAGACATGAGCAAACCCGTTTCGCCCGGCAAAACGATCATGTTTATTGCCGGAGAAAACAGTGGCGACATCCATGCAAGCAGGGTAATCATCGAGTTGAAAAAACTCTGTCCTGACACCCGGATATTCGGGTACGGTGGCGAGCGAATGGAACGCGCCGGCATGGAGCTTATCGAAAATCTGGCGCAAAAGCTCCCTATCATGGGATTCACCCAGGTCGTTAGCAAATTTCCAAAAATCCGGACCCTGTTAAACCAGGCCGAAAACCTGCTCCGCACCGAACGGCCCGACCTGCTGGTCCTTGTGGACTATCCAGGATTCAATTTAAGAATGGCCAAAAAAGCCCGGGCTCTAGGCGTACCCGTAGTCTACTACATCTCTCCACAGTTTTGGGCGTGGCATAAAAGCCGACTGAACACCATCCGTGAAAACGTTGATAAGATGCTGGTCATCCTACCTTTCGAGGCCGAGCTCTACCGCGAAGAAGGAGTTGATGCAGAATACGTTGGGCATCCACTTCAAGATGATCTTGAACTCGTAAAGCCCCGGGACGAAGTCGCAAAAATTGTCGGGTTTCCCTCCGATGCGGAGCTCATCACCCTCGTGCCCGGAAGCCGCGATGGGGAAGTAACCCGCCATCTGCCCGTAATGCTTGGAGCCGCTGATATAATCAGGCAAAAGCGTCCGCGCGCTCACTTTGTAATGCCCCGGGCATCCACCATCTCGTCGGAACTTCTCAAAAGCTATCTCGCACTTTACCCAGATCTGCAATTGACCTTGGTAGAAACAGAACACAAAAGCGTGCGCGCCGCCATGGACTTCGCCATCTGCAAAAGTGGTACGTCAACCCTCGAACATGCCCTCGCCGGTGTGCCCATGATCATTATCTATAAAGCGTCTGCAATCACAGCCTTTATCGCACGCCGGCTTCTTCAAATTCCTCACATTGGCCTCGTCAACATTGTCGCGCAGGAAGAAGTCGCTCCCGAATTGTGGCAGGAAGAAGCTTCGGCGGAAGAAATTGCAAAGCGCGCGCTGGACTACCTCGACCACCCAGCCAAGATGGCAATAGTTCGTGAAAAGCTAAATCAGGTTCGCGAAAAAGTCGGCGGACCCGGAGCATCTCAGCGCGCCGCCCAGGCAATCGCATCCATGCTCTCACACCATTAATCCGTTAAATACCCCGCCAATTGATGAGACTGGGATCGTTTGTTTTTGATTGCGCCTGATAACAAATTCTGTTTATGTTCTGCATCTTATTAATTGAGGTTAAACAGTGTCGCGCACCGCTCAAAGTAAATTTCCCGTTTTTCTGTATCTGGCAGGCTTTATTATTTTGGGATTGGGCCTTGCCGCCTCCCAGGCATTTGATATTCCCATGCGCCACTTGCTGGGCGATCCTGCGCAGATCACAGGCAGTGAATTCTACGTTGGAATTCTGTCAAATCTGACAATAATTACATGGGCCGTCGGGGCTTACGTTGCCCTTTATACCTGGTCACTACTTACGCGGATTGGCGCCGAAGCCGAATGGATTCGGTTTTTTAAACTCGGCGGTATTCTGACACTCATCCTGATGCTCGATGACCTTTTTATGTTTCATGAAAGCATCTTTCCTGACTATCTTTTCCTGCCGCACCTGACTGGCCTCAATCCAAATGAAAAGATCCTCTTCGTTTTCTACGGTGCCTTTACGATTTATTACATTTACAGCTCACGCCAAACCTTCAAAAAAACACCTTGGGTCCATTTCGTCATCGCGTTGGGATTTTTTGCCACAAGTATCATGATCGACCGCGGCATAGGGAAATACCTCGTTCCCAACAGAACCGCCCGGATCCTTGTCGAGGATGGATCGAAGTTTCTCGGAACTATCGGCTGGAGCTGGTTTTACGTTTCCGTGGGACGCCAAATTCTGTTAAGCTATCTGCCACGGGCAACAAATCAGCCGGATAGCAATCAGGCAAATTAACACACTCCTCGAGCTTAACTCGCAGGCATTATTCTTGCACTGGCACGGCCTTCGGGGCCATATCTTCAATATGCCCCAATCTATTCCCGGATGGTCCAATGGCTAAGGTTCTCGCGATGTTGCTCGCAGGCGGACAAGGTTCGCGGCTTTCAGTGCTTTCCAGCCGGCGCGCCAAGCCCGCTGTGCCTTTCGGTGGCGCTTACAGGATTATTGATTTCACCTTGTCCAACATCATGCATGCCGAAGTTGGCCTTCTGGGTATTCTCACCCAATATAAGCCCCACAGCCTGTCTGAGCATGTAGGTTGCGGCGGGGCCTGGGGCTTCACCGGCAGAGACCGCGCCGCCCGTATTTTGCCCCCTTACAAGGGCGACGACGACAATGACTGGTATGCCAATACCGCAGATGCCATCTGGCAAAACCGCGAATTTATCCGCCGTAATGATCCCGATCTGGTACTGGTGCTTTCAGGCGATCATATTTACAAAATGGATTACGCTAAAATGATCCGCCTTCATCTGGCGCGCAAAGCCGACGTCACCATTGCTGTGCAGGAAGTCCCCTGGGAAGACACATCCCGCTTCGGTCTGGTAGAGGTCGCAGAAGATATGCGAGTGAAGTCATTTCAGGAAAAGCCAAAAACCAATCCCATATCCAATCTGGCCTCCCTCGGAATCTATGTTTTTGATGCTCAGATCCTGTTGCGCCGTCTAGAACAAGATGCGGCAAACCCAGACAGCAGCAAAGATTTTGGCAGTGACGTTTTACCGGCCATGCTCGAACAGGATAAGATGTATGCTCACCTGTTCGAAGGTTACTGGCGAGATGTGGGTACCATTGAAAGCTACTGGCAGGCGCACATGGAGCTTCTGGACCCGGCTCTTAGCAAGCTCGATATGGCCACTTGGGGCCTCCACACCAATATGTATGATCCGAACCTCTCCAATTATTATCCCGCATCCATCTGTCGCGATGCCGTTGTGAAAGACAGTGTCGTGGGGCGAGGTTGCGTGGTCGAAGGCAAAGTCGAGCGATCCGTATTGTTCCCCGGCGTGCGAGTAGGCCCCGGAGCCCATATTACAGAAAGCGTCATCCTCCCCAACTGCGTAATAGCTGCGGAGGCCGTCGTTCAGCGTTGCATCATCGATACCGACTCCATCATCGACCGCGGCTGCAAAGTCGGCAACCCCTTTGCCGAACTTGCCAATGGCGACTTCCCCGATCTGCTGAATGCCGGAATTACTCTTATTGGCCAGGATGTCTTGCTGCCGCCCGGATGTGATGTCGGAGGCAACGTACTGTTATACCCCGGAATGAAACCGCAGGAAATGCCCACCAGCAACTTGGCTGACGGATGCACCGTACTCTCAAATCATCACTCTATATCGGTGGTTTAAGCTGACGTGGTTGTTTGGAGTAAAAGCCCGACCCTCGTAGTTTGCGCAATGCTGCTGACAGTATCAGTCCCAGCCAGCGCCGCCGCTCCCTCCGACGGCTATTTTTACGGAATTGACATGGACCCCGTCGGGTCAGCCGTGATCGAAACCGTCGAACAGGAACCCGCCGTTGCTTTGCTGTTCGCAATCGATCAGGACACCGCCGAAGTTACGCAGCAATTTGATGCGTGGTATCAAGGGGAACGCCCAGACATAACCGTATTTGCCATTGCGGTTGCTCCTGAAGGGATTTCTCAAGAAGTAGCGCTGGAAGCTCTGGAGCAACGCAAACTCACCATGCCTGTTTTTCTTGCGGGGTCAGATGTCCTTCTGGGGGAAAGCTATCGCGTTGTCGTCCTCAACGATGACATGGAAATTGCACGCTTTCAATCTCTCGATGTGTCAGGCGTTTACCAAACCTTGGAACAAATCGGCGTCGAGGTGCCTGAGATTCCTGCGGCTTCCGTTGAACCCACAACTCAGACAGCCGAGGCCAGTACAACCGTCACCCAACCTTCTCGCCAGGGTATGCTGAGAGTAAATGAATACGACCCACCCGCGCCCGCCACAACAGCCCCGACAGAATCCTCACCCCCGAACGAGGAACTGATACTTGGAGGAGAAGGACAGCCCGGCGATTATAAAAATAATATCTACGGAATGGAAGTCACGTTCCCGCCAAACTGGCGATTCCGGGTGGCGGGACGACGTGACGGAGCCGTGGCAATTCCCCCGCGAGGCAGCCAGATAGATTTGCGGATATGGGCTATGCCAGCCAACGGTCTGGCCTCGCCGCAAAGTTATGTTAACCAGCGCCTGGAAGCAATCGGTCAACGCAGCCGAACACCTGTACGAGTCGAGCGTCAAACAGCGATAATCCGTGACGGTGGCCAGTCCATCGACATCACTTACGCCTATACACGCCCCCTGGATGCAGCCGGTCCAGGGCGGAGTGTTTTATGGCGTGGCCGCATGCTTGTCGTTCTGCATGGCCGGTATATAAAAGTCGCCGGAGCCACGGCACCAAACGCAGAATTTCTCGCCTCTGCGCCCTTAATCGATTCCTTTATACGGAGTTTTCAAGTACTGCAGCATGATAATTTTCCATCGTCAGAGTATCTTGACGATAACTTCATCTGAGTAGAAAGCTACGTATGTTGCCCGATCAAAAATATAACTACGACATCCTCGCCATTGGAGCTCACCCCGATGACGTGGAACATTCCATTGGCGGAACCCTTTTGCACCTGGGGGATCAGGGCAAGTCCATTTGCATCGCCCACATGACCCACGGGGAAAGCGGCACTTATGGCAGCCGCGAAAAGCGTGACGAAGAAGCCCGGGCCGCAGCAAAATATCTGAAAGCGGACGTTCGCTGGCTCGACTTCGAAGATACAAAAATTGAAGACTCGCTTGAAGCCCGGATGCAGATGATTACCTTTATTCGAGAAGTGCGTCCCCGAATGATCATGTGCCAGTACTATGATTTCCCCCTGATGCATCACGATCACGAGGCCACCGGTCGTATTGTGCGAAACTCATTCCGCATGTGCCGGTTTAAAAATGTCGATACAGGAAACGAGCCGTTTTGGATACCTAACATCGCCTACTATCTGCTGCCTATGCACGTTAAGCCCACTTTCGTGGTAGATGTTAGTCATGTTCAAGATCGCTGGCTGGAAATGGCAAACTTATACGATTCCCAGCTTGATGCCATCCCCGGCTATAAAGACAGGCTCATGAGCCATCGTAAGGCCGCAGGAAATCTTATTGATACAGAGTTGGGCGAAGCCTTTTACTGTGATCGGCCATTAATTGCAAACGGCGTCGATCTCACATTGATGTAGAACCGCAACACGAACTGAAATTAACTTAGACACAAAAAAACGGGAGAATACAACATGAGAAAATTGCACGTAGTATGCGTGACAGCCTTAATGCTGAGCGGGGTATCAATGGCTCAGGATAATACAACCACAGCGACGGCCTCGACCCCTGAACCTGTGCGAGCCATCGCTCTGACCACAACAACCGCTACCCAGTCAACCAGTGGACAGGCTTTGCTGAGCGACGCCAGAACTACCGGCAGTGCCAATACAACCACCATGACCGCCGCACGGCGTCAGTTTACCCAGCAGATGTTTGAAGAGCGCTGGAAGAACGAAGAAAAAATGTATCGCGAAGCTGGAATCTCCGAAGAGAAAATCAAAAAACTTCGCGACCTGAACTCACGCACTTGGGAAGCTCGTTCATCCGGGGAACGCAGTGATTTTCAGACGATCATGCGGGAGCGTGCTGAAATTTTAACCCAGGAAGAAGTAGAGAAAATTCGAAACATTCGGCGGAGCCAGATCGAAAGTGAGCTAGGCCGTCCAGTGGGTGGACAAGGCAGAACCACAGCCTCTCAACGTCTCAATGTCCCTGCCAATCGCTAATGCGATATTTAAGAAGATAAACACTAAAGCCCGGCAGCTCCAGCCGGGCTTTTTCAATTCATAGCTTTATCGAATGTGAATGGCTATCAGCCGGCGATAAATCTCTAATTGGTGTTCCACCACACCGCGGATATCAAAATTTTCCATTACCCGGCGGCGACCTGCCTGACCCATACGTCTCGCTTCGTCCGGATTATCCAGGAACCAGATCAGCTTTTCAGTTAATGCCACAGAGTCTCGTACAGGAATAAGCCAACCCGTTTCCCCGTCAATCACTTCTTCCCGACAACCTCGTACATCAGTAGCAACCGCCGGAAGCTCCATGGCCATTGCCTCCAGCAAAGAAATAGGCATACCTTCCCGATAACTCGGCAAACAGAAAATATCCATCGCGCTTAACGGCGGAGCCGGATCGTCAACCATACCCGTGAAAACCGTCCGGCCCGTCATTCCCAGCCGTTCGATATGTTGAGTCAGTTCATCACGCTTCCCATCGTAATCACTCGGCAACAGATCGCCCACCACCATAAACCAGCAATTCGGGTGCACCTTGATCACTTCCGCGGCCGCTTCAAAAAACTCAAAAAAACCCTTTTCCCGAACAAGCCGACCCATAATCCCGATCACCTGCGCACTCGGAGGAATGCCAAACGTGGCGCGATATTCCGCCCGTTCTGTATCCGAAAAACGACCCGCATAATAATGGGAAGTATCGACCCCGTTATAAATCGTTTCTACCTTGTCGGGCTTTGCAATTCCCAGCTTAATAGCCGCCTGACGATCTTCCTCGCTTACCGTCATAATAAAATCGCCACATTTCGCCCCAATTTTCTCCAGCCAGACAAGAGCCCTTTTCGTCAGTGGCCGCGAATTATCATGAAAGTAAAAACCATGCGCCGTATAAATGACCAGAGGCGTACCAGCCGCCCGGGCCGCCAGACGCCCCACCAAAGCTGCGATCGGCGTATGCACATGCAAAATATCCACCCGCTCCCGCTGAAGCAGACGCCAGGTGCGCCAAAAGCTTTTGGCGTGCGCCAACACATTAGCATTCCGGGAAACAGGATTCTCAATCATGCGAAAGCCCTTCTCCTCCAACTCCTTAAACCACGGGCCTGTAGCGCAGGAAATCGCTACCACATGACCATCCACCTCCAGGGCCGCCGTCAGCGGCTGAAGGAACTGCCTGGCCGTAAAATCAACCGCGCACATCTGAAGAACCCGTATAGGGCGTTTTCTGATTGCTTTGCTGTTTTGAACGTCGCGATCCATTAGACTCCCGAATTTGCTGGAAATATCAATCCCCACTGACCATACCAGTGCTTCAGTGACTGTCGAGAGGAAACCATGAAGCCATTAAGCCGAAAACTGATATTTGTGGCTGTTGCCATGCTGGGTCTGCTTTTTCTCCCTGGGGCGGTACGCAAAGTCGCCACCATCACCAGCACACCCCCTGGGGCAGGCGTCTGGATCAATGGTGTCTATCGCGGTAAAACTCCAGTAGAAATTCCATACAACTGGAACTGGTATTATGATTTTGTCTTGCGCAAAGAAGGCCATCACGAATTCTACATCCGTGAACGCTTCTATGCCCCCGTAAGGCACTGGATCCCCTTTGATTTCTTTGCAGAGGCACTTCCCGTGCGCAGTAATGAACCACAGTGGCGGCACTATCAACTTGTGCCCAAAGAAGAGGAGTAAGACTTGGCCCTGCATTCCCGGGTTCGCCGGATTAACGAAGAACTAAAGGCAATGATCGCTGACGTCATCGCCAACGAAGTAAAAGACCCACGCCTCCATGAGGTCATGGTTACGGTCACATCCGTCAACACCACAAACGATCTGAGTCAGGCTCAGGTTTTTGTCAGCGTCTACGGCAATGAAGAACAAACCACCGAAGTCATGGAAGCCCTGAAAAAGTCCCAGCCGTTCATTAAACGAGAAATCGCCCGGCGGATAACCTTCCGTTACATGCCGGACCTGATCTTCCGTCTGGATGAAACCGGAAAGAATGCAGCCCATATTAACAATCTTCTCCGTTCCATTGAGCGGGAGAACCCTAACGCATTCAAGGAACCCGATCCCGAGGAAGATCCCTCCGACATCGCCGACACTCCTTCTAAGGATGCCAACGACTAATGCGCTCTTTATGGCGCATTCTCTCCATGGCGGTCTTGTCTGCAACTGCAAGCGTTGCCATGGCAGACGTAACCAGCATCACTCTGGTCACCTATAACATCCATGTCGGCGTACCCATGGGGAAAGAGATATGGGCCTATAAGAGTACCGCCGAAGATCTGGATAATCTGGCTGCAGTCATAGAGGAATCCAACGGCTGCATCGTGGCCCTGCAGGAAGTCGATTGCGAGTATGGCTTTAGCCGGCCCAACCGCCAACGCAGTGGAGCACTGAACCAGGCCCGCTATCTTGCCGCAGCCGGCAGATTTAATTACGTGTTTGGCAGCGCTCAAGATGACACCGGATATCCTACGGACAACCCACGCTACATTGAATGGGGCAATGTTGACCGATGGACAAACAACGGCGCTGATCATGGCGAAGTCGGCAACGCTTTGCTCACTCGTTTTCCACTCGTCGGCACCCCTGAAAACATCTCTCTGCCCAAAGACGACGGCCAGGAGCGTCGCGCCTGCATTCGTTCCGTGATCGAACTCAACACGAAAGCCGACGGCACCACCTTGACCGCTGTCATTTATGCAACCCATCTGCATCATAACAAAGCCGATACCCGTCGAAAACAGATGCAGGCCATACTCGACCACATCAAAGCAGAACCCGAAGGCACACTGGTGTTTCTACTTGGCGATTTGAATCATGAGTTCGACGAAGACGAACCGGGAAATCCAATCCGTCTGGCCAGAGACGCCGGTCTCCACGATCTGTCAGCTCCCAATCCCAATGAAGACCCCGCCAAATTCTTTACCTATCCCGCAGACACTCCCACAATGCGGATTGATTACATCTTATCCAACCAGCCCCTGAAAGTACTAAGTCACCGCGTGCCCGACAGCCAGGCCTCCGATCACCTTCCCGTTGCCGTCTCCATCGAATTGCCTTAATAATCGAATGCCTCCAAGACCTCACGAGACTGGCCCGGTTATCGCATATCCGACTGGCACATCATGCTAATCATCATAATTACGATCATACTGACTGCGCTGTTCACCTCGATTTGTTTTGTCGTTGGCTACAATCTCGTAAACCAGCGACAGCGGGTTCAGCACCGCATTGAACCAACATTCACCGTAGCGGATCCCCAGTTTGCTCGCGCCGCATCAAACTTGTTAAGCCGTCCATTATGCGGTGGTAACAAGATCGAAACACTGATCAATGGCCGCCGGTATTTTCCCGCCATGCTCGAAGCAATTGCCTCTGCCCAGCACAGCATTTCCTTCGAATCGTTTATCTTCGCATCCGGAGAGATTGGAAAGGCATTCAGCGAAGCCCTCATCGAGCGATGCAAAGCCGGTGTCCGCGTGAATGTGCTCTGCGATTTCGTTGGAAGCTGGAAAATGCGCAAGACCCATCTTCAGCAACTTATTGATGCCGGGGTTCGCGTCGAACTTTATCGCCCTCCCCGCATCAGCACCCTCATGCACTTCACGAATAGAACTCACCGCAAGATCCTCGTAATTGATGGAAAAATCGCCTTCACCGGAGGCACCGGAATCGCCGACGAGTGGGATGGCGACGCAGACAGCGAAGATCATTGGAGAGACAACCAGTATCGCATCACAGGCCCAATAGTGTCCGACATGCAAGGCGCTTTCATGGACAACTGGATGCAGACCCACGCCGAGGTTTTAAAAGATGAAGCATTTTTTCCCGAACTGAAAGAAGAGGGCAACATAAAGGCCCAAGTCTTCCTAAGCGGTCCGGGAGAAGGACTTGAAAGCGCACGCCTCATGTTCTTATTGTCCATCGCCTGCGCCGGACAATCCATCCGTATCAGCAACGCCTACTTCGTTCCAGACAACTTTGTCATCGATGCTCTCGTAGATGCCCGCAAACGCGGCGTCACAATAGAATTGATCGTCCCCCATCGTATCGACACAGATGTTGTGATGTGGGCCTCAGTAGCCCGCTGGGGCCCGTTGCTCCGCAATGGAATAAGAATCTTTCGATACCAGGGCGCTCTCTACCATTGCAAACTGCTGGTCGTCGACGATCTGTGGGTAAGCATCGGTTCGTCAAATTTCGACACCCGTTCCTTTCGCTTAAATGACGAGATGAACATCAACGTGCTGGATAAGGAATTCGCCCGGGAGCAGATTGAAATATTTGAACGCGACAAAACTCGCTGTCATGAAGTTACTCTTGAAGAGTGGAAAAGCAGGTCAGTATTTCAAAAATTGCGCGACCGAATTGCTGCCCTCGGCCGATCTCAAATGTAATCGCCCCACCATTGGTATCACAAGATAACACCATGAAAAAGCATACCCTTGTAATCGCCGACGACGAAAAGAATACCCGCGAGGGACTGCGCTGGGCTCTTGAGCGAAAGAACATGGAAATTTTCCTGGCCGCTGATGGAGAAGAAGCCCTCCAACTAATCCGCTCTGAGCGCGTGGAGATCCTCATCACCGACCTGAAAATGCCACGCCTGGATGGCCTCGAACTTCTTGAATTCGTAAAGCGTGAATCCCCCGAAACGCAGGTAGTTATGCTGACAGGCCATGGCACTGTCGAAAGCGCCGTAGACGCCATGAAAGCTGGTGCATACGATTACCTGATCAAGCCAATCAACATCGACGAACTCAATCTCGTAGTCGATCGTATTCTCGAAGGCCAGGCCCTTAAAGAGGAGAATCAGCAGCTTCGTCAACAGGTGGAAGAGCGTTTCGGCATGGACAACATCATTGGCCGCAGCGATGCCATGATGAAAGTTTTCTCCCTCGTAAAAACCGTCGCCCCGTCCCGCGCCAACGTGCTAATCTACGGTGAAAGCGGAACCGGTAAAGAACTCATCGCCAATGCCATCCACCAAAACTCCCCGCGAAAACGCCGCCCATTCGTAAAGGTCAACTGCGGTGCTCTGCCCCTGACTCTGCTGGAAAGTGAACTTTTCGGCTACGAAAAAGGTGCCTTCACTGGAGCCGTTAAAACCAAGCCCGGACGATTTGAAATGGCTGACGGCGGAACGATTCTCCTCGATGAAATCGCCGAGACCGGACCCGAATTTCAGGTGCGACTTCTACGCGTGTTGCAGGAAGGCACCTTCGAGCGCGTCGGCGGCACCGAAACTCTCCACTCAGACGTTCGCGTCATCGCCGCCAGCAACAAACGCCTGGATGAACTCGTCGCCAAGGGCGACTTCCGGGAAGATCTCTATTACCGCCTGAAAGTGGTCTCAATAGATCTGCCTCCACTCAGAGAGCGGCGTGACGATATCCCCATGCTCGTCGAACATTTTCTGGAAGAATTCTCCCGCTTCTATGAAAAACCAAAAACGCGAATCGCCAACCGCGCCATGAGCATGCTGCAAAATTACCAGTGGCCGGGCAATGTCCGGCAGCTCAAAAACGTCATCGAAGGCTCTGTCGTAATGACCACCGGAGAAATCGGCGTCAGCGACCTGCCCGAGGAAATCCAGGCCGAAGGAAAAAACGTCAGCCAGGTAACCATTTCCGCTGAGTCATCCCTGAAAGATGCGGAGCGCGAACTCATTCAGGCCGCCCTCATCCACTACGGCGGCAACCGCGCCCAGACAGCGAGGTCACTCGGCCTCGGCAGAAAAACTCTCTATCGGAAGATGGAAGAATTCGGGCTCGATAACCTGTGATCTGCAACGTTGTCCCCAGAGGGCTTTCTCCCTTGACCTCACTTTTCATCTGTGCTTCTGTTGTTCTAACATCCTGAAGTAGTGATCGTCTAGGAGGTGAACCCTGTGGTAAACTCTGTAGATCGCAACGTTGACGGAATTCTGCATTACATGCGGGGATATATGGCTGCCCGTGAGCAGCAGGTTTTGAGGATCAATCCCCGCCTCTCCGGCCTCATCAGTGACGTCGTCTGGCTGCACCTGGAGATTCTCCGAACAGTCCTCCAAAAAGGTAAATCTTTTGGCGGGGAAAAATATCGCGTCGCAGACATCCTGACCGGCACCGACGAGGTTAAACGGCGAGCATTGCTCAGCACCAGCGGCGATCAAAACTCCATTATGGACGAAATCATAGAGCGCAGCGAAGATACCGGCAAGCCAGCCGACCAGTCTATCCATGATATGCGCACACTTTTTCGCTCCATTGATCCCTCCCTCGAAAATCTCGTGCAGCTAATCCAGCACTGGATCAAATGGGATCTCCCTGACGCCGCCGATCTCCATGCGTTCGACGAGCAAATTCGACGACTTCATACCCTGCGCAACCTCCAGCTTAATGACGACATCCGCTCCCGCTATCGGGCAGCCCTCGGAAAAAGCCAGGATGCGGCCGTGACCGACGGCGAGATTTTCGACATGGAACTGCGACGACTGGATCAGATCGCCACACGTTTCTGCAACCGCCGTCTGGAAGACGAACCCTACGAGCTCGTCATCTGTCGTGGCGGGTGCGATGATTCCCTTGTTTCCGATACCTGCGGCCAGCCATCCATAGCCGCTGGTGGGGGAGAAGATGATCCAGAGCCCTACAACTTCAAACTGCGCCAGTGTGACACCATAAACAACAAGCTGGCTGCCGAACGAGATGCTACGCGCGAAAAAGCCAGCGCGTAATCCTGGGTTAAAGCGGGATAATTTCTTGCGAAATTTCTGTCGGCTGAATCAGAAAACCGTTAGAGAATCGCGCCCCGGAAGACACACCGGGTTCAGAGATCGTGAATGTATAAATTTTCTGGTGCCCGTCATACCTTGTCTCCGTGTAATCAATAGGCCCAATGCTTAGAGTCATAAAATAAGGACCCGGCCGCAGACACAGCGACGGAATTGTTAGACGGATTTTCTGCGGTCCCTTCTTCAAACTGAACCGGACGCCGCTCTCCTCGCTGTCCATGAATGTCACCGATCGACCCGGTCGCTCCAAAATGAAGTGAACAGCCACATCATCCACATCCCCTTTAGCCACCGCATCAAACTCAATCTGCAAAATCTCCCCCGGCTGAAAAAAGCGCTTCGAATACCCCTTCTCATCGCATGTGCGGACGTTCTGCATGGTCACACGGCCAGTACCAAACCGTGAGTACGGAATAAACGCCGACAGCTCCGCCCGTTCGCGTTTCGGATCACCTTCCAGTAAACCGGCAAACTGAAACGCCTGGTAATCCTGCACAATTTCCGTCAACGGCCCGTCAGCGCGGATTCCTCCCTGGTGAATCCAAATGCCCCGTTCACACAATGTTTCCACCTGTTCCGGAACATGAGAAACATAAAGCAGCGTCTTCCCCTGCGTCTTCATTTCTTCCAGCTTCTTCAAACACTTAAACATGAAATAGCCATCACCAACAGCAAGAGCTTCATCGATAATAAAAATATCCGGATCGGTATGCACCGCAATGGCAAAAGCCAGCCGAAGAAACATCCCCATTGAGTAATGCTTGATAGGAGAATTGAGAAAGCGACCCAGTTCGCAAAACTCCTCAATGTCTCTCAGCCGGCTCCAGATCTCCTTCCGCGACAAACCAAGAATCGTCGCTTGCAGAAAAATGTTCTCATAACCCGTAAGGTCAGGGTGGAAGCCTGCCCCAAGATCCACAATCCCACCCACACGACCATTAATGTTCAGCGCCCCCGATGTCACCGGCGTGATTCCCGTGATCATTTTCAGCAGCGTGCTTTTGCCGCTCCCGTTAACACCAACCAGCGCCACACTCTCGCCCGGTTGAATCGCCAGGTTAATATCCCTCAAAGCCGTATGACGACGAGTCTCCGGATCTTTCGTGGCAATCCGACGAGCCAGCCTCTTTAAAGGATTCGCATCATTGTCCCTGAGATAATACTGCTTACACAGGTCAATGCACTCAATAGCCGGCTTCGTGTTCATGGGCAGAAACTACTGTAAGTATCCAGGGTTAATTCCGGCGCAAATTCGCATCCATCCGCCGCAGGGCCGGCTCATCCGGAATAGCTTCCTGATACCGTGACAAAACCTGTTGCGCCGATGCTGTGCTCTCCCGATCCCTCGTCATCATCACATGCATACCAATGGCGGTCACCAACAGCTCATCATTTGTCGTGTCCCATTCCGGCGTTTCCTTTTCCGATGCTCCACCCGGCGGTCGCCTCTCAATGCCAAGCTTCGCAGCTCTCCCGAAATCCTCCCAGGCCTCATCACCGCGCTCCAGGTCATTCAGAATCATCCCCCGCATTAGATAGAGCTCGTATGCCCTTGGATTTGCGGCAATACCTTCCCCCAGAAATCTCACAGCCTCCCGACGCTGATTGTCATTACTTAACGTCTTCAGCCAGTAAGCACCAATATAATAACTCCTCACATCAGACGGGTTCGACAACGTAGCCAGGCGATACCACGGCAACACTTCACTCATCTCTTCATTATCAGCATGATCATGTGGAGCATCAGGTGATCGCCACGGCTTAACCGCCCGCTCCAGATGCCCGATAAATCCGCGAAAGTCTTCATCAGCCGTCTTAATAAGCGTCCGAACAACCCCGTGGTCATGGTCATGATCATGATGATGATGACCATGGGAATCCTCGCTGGCCATCGCGTGCGTATCAACATGAGGCTCATAGCCTACCCCACGGTCCAGGTAACGCTCTGTCTTTATAAAAATAAGATCGCTTAAACTCGCCCGGAACTCTCCAAGCATCAAAGCAAAAGCACTTTGATTACGGGCCTCCCGCTGCGCCTCCGCCCGCAATGGATCAACCGTCGGCGACGTATGCATGACAGAAACCAGCGCAGGAATCCCCAGGTATAAAAGCCCACCCACCAATAATAACCCGCGAGCACTTTTGGTCAGTCCTCTCCTCATCATAGCACCTTCCTGTCAAACAGGGCAGTGCTCAACGCCAGGAGAAACAGAATAACAACGGCACCATAAGCAATCCGCGCCAGAAAATCGGAAAAGCTAACAGGCGGCATACCCGCTGAAAAAGCATTGAAAAGATCAAGCCGGCCCACAGCAGGTATATACGCCGTAATCCAGCGTGCCGCACCGCTGCCCATAATGCCGGCAAGTTGATTCTGCAGTAAGCCAATAATCGGCACGGCCCCAAACGCCAGTAAACCAGTCACCACAATCGCGAAACTTTTCGGCACAACAATAGAAAACATTATAGCCATCGCCGCAGTCATACCGATAGCAAAAATCTCGAGAACAATCGCCTGCGCCAGTGTTCCTCCCGCAAGTCCTTCCGGCCACGGAGAAGCAACCACCGCGATGACATTCAAAACCAAAGCCGAAGCAACACAGGCCAAAGTCACCGCAAGCCATTTGCCCACAATATACTGATAACGCCCAATCGGTTTCGCCAGCAGCGGATATATCGACCTCGTTTCCAACTCATCAGGAAGCTGGCGCGCCCCAAACAAAATCGCCAAAATAATACTCAGCGACCAGATAAGCGAAACACCCAGGCTCATAATAAAAGCCGCAGCAGCATCAGTTTCGGCCCCCACAAACCGCGCCGTAACGGCACCGATTACAAACAGCCCCATCAACATGCCAACAATAAAAACTTCCCGTCGACGAACAGCCTCAATAAACACGCCACGGCATATCCAGGTAACCGGGCTCGAAACTCCCGCCCGGCCATTGCTTCTATCAACCCCGTTCATAGCGGCCGCCTCCGGAAAGAA
The DNA here is from genome assembly GCA_964444305.1 of uncultured Candidatus Sumerlaeota bacterium. Lineage (GTDB taxonomy): Bacteria > Sumerlaeota > Sumerlaeia > Sumerlaeales > Sumerlaeaceae > JAKFFN01. The sequence goes on along the minus strand of CAYUGQ010000012.1, from coordinate 11,085 downwards.
AACATCGTCAGCCCAATGTACAGCGCGATAAACACCGAAGCATAAGCCGTCAGTTGCGCAACGATGCCAAAACTTAAAGGCGGCCAATAATCAGAATGAACCGTTTTGGCCGATAAATCCAGCACCGTAAGTTGAGGCAGTATAAACGCCAGCACAGTCACGGCCGTTTGGCCGAAACCCGTCATCCACTCATAAAGAAAACTCGAAGCCGAAGTTATGACCGCAGACGTCGCGTAAAAAATCAGACCAACCGTAATTGCCGCATCCAGATTAAACAGCAGGCTCAGCCAAAACGCAAGACTCGCCAAAATCAGCATCGTCAAAATTTGCAGATAAAAAAACTGCAATAGCAGAACCCACGGCAATGCTGCCCCCAGATACAGCGATCCCGCGATAAAGACAACCATGAACATCGCCAGGCAAAAAGCCGCCGAAAGCAAAACCCCCAACAGCTTGCCCATAAGAAAACTCCAGCGGCTGATCGGCTTCGCCAGAAGTGGATAGATCGTTCTGTTATCAAACTCCCGAGGAAGCTGACGCGCTGCCAAAACGACCGTAGTAACCGCCGTCGCAACACTCATTACTTTCAGCGCCACTTCCCGGTAAAACTTAGAGATTCCTTCCAACTCGAAAAAATCAATCAGTACAACACACCCGATAATAAGCAGAGAAACCAGAATTACCGCATAGATTTCCTTGCGCCGCACTGCCTCGACCAAAACACTTTTGGCCACCAGCCAAATTTGCCTCATGATCCCGCCGTCTCCGCTACACGCCCTAATCCTTGGACATTTTTCTCGCGGACAAGCTCAATGAAATACTCCTCTAGACTCCGGTTCCGAGACTCCGTCGATAAAATCTGACATCCGGTCCGCGCTAGATCTGCAATCGCCTGCGAATAGACATTCTGATCCGTCACTTCAATCCGCCAGCTACCGTCATTATTGCGACTCGGGTCCAACGCGCTCAACTCCGACGGCAGATCACCAGCGCACATAAAACGCACATCAAAGACGTTCAGCGGTTTCATCAGATCGCTGACCGCCGCCTCCGTGACAATCTCCCCCTTATTGATCATGATCACCCGATCACAGAGATCCTCAACCTCCGTGAGTTCATGAGAGCTGAAAAAGATCGTCTTCCCATCCCGCTTAAGTCGCAACAAAACTTCCCGCAGGTCATGGCGACCAAGAGGGTCAAGTCCGCTGGAAAGTTCATCAAAAATAAGCAGTTCCGGATCAGCAATAATTGCCTGCGCAATCCCCAGCCGTTGCTGCATTCCCTTTGAAAAACTTTTCAGCAGATGCTCACCCCGTCCGCCCAGCCCCAACTCTTCTAAAAGTTGGGGGATTTTCTCAGCCAACTCTCTCCGTCCCAGCCCCTGCAATCCCCCATAAAGCTCCAGCAGTTCCCGCGCTTTCATAAAAGGATAATAAAGCGCAACCTCCGGCAGGTAACCAAGTCGACGGCGACTTTCAACCGTACCTGCCTGTTCACCGAACACCTTAACCTGCCCCGATTTCGGGAAAATAAACCCCAGCAAAGCCTTCATCGTGGTCGACTTCCCCGCGCCGTTCGCACCGATAAAGCCAACACACTCACCCGGTCGAACCTGGAAAGAAATCCCATTCACCGCTCGGTGCACCTTACGCCCCCGGCCATATTCCACCACCAGGTTCTGCACGTCAATCACCGGCGCGACGTCCTCAGCCATCAAATGGAACTCCTCGGTCAAATAACATTAAACAAATCAAGGAAACCCGAAAGAAAGGCAAGGTGGTCTGTCAAGTGTTACGTGAAAGAGCGACTTCCCGGCTTCGTAATCGGAAGCCCGCTTGCACACAAACCACATTCATCCTCAGCCCAGGTTTCAGCGCCCATCATCGCATAAGCCACGGCTGGCTCCGCCGGCGCAAAACGTCCGCCGGAACGATCCACAATTACGGCATACCCCGCAACGACTCCGCCAAGACTGCGCACTAGATCAGCAGTTTCAACAACACTGCCCCCGGTCGTAACTACATTCTCCGCCAAGAGCACGCGCTCACCCGGCTTCAACTGAAAACCCCGGCGCAGCTCAAACTTACCCTCCGGCCGCTCCGCAAACAAGCTGCGCACACCAAGTTGTCGGGCCAGCTCATATCCAAACACGATAGCTCCAAGCGCCGGCGCCACCACCACATCAGGTTGCCACTCCCTGACAATCTCCGCCACAGAACCAGCAATTCGCTCCGCCGTCGCAGGCTGCTCCAACAGCGTAGCACACTGAAAATACTTATCGCTATGCCGCCCACTCGTCAGCCGAAAGTGGCCCGTCAGCAAAGCCCCGGACTCCGTAAAAAGCCTTTGTGATTCCTCATCAGTAGCAGCAATTTGCACTCTGGCAGACATCGAGCGTCCCTTCATTTATCAAAATCGCTTCTAGTAACCCCAACCCGGCGAATGATTCTCGACCGCACAGCCATAGAACTTTTACCCGTACTGTATACAATATCGGAGCCTGACATGAACCTTCTGCGAGCCATCATTCATTTTTTTAAAACCTGGTTTCTGCCCCTGCCTGCCCATGATGACGACGACGTCAATCATACGACAGGTGAATCGTCAGAAGCCTTGCCGGAGAATCGTGATGATGACAACCCACAATCCCGGGAGTCTCAGGACGACGAAATAGAACCGGAAATCCTTCCAAGAAAAAAGGATCGGGGTGAGCCCGATGAAGATGAGCTGTTTGACGATGACGATCCAGACTACCCGGAACTCGACCCGCCGACACCCCTTAATCCGGTCGCTCCCCCCGAAGGCGCTGACGAGCGCCAAAGCCGCTCTTCCGCACGCCCGGTTGAGCCTCCCCCCGCTGAATAATCTTCCTCTACGCAGGCACTTCTTGACGTAGCTCGAACTATCTAAGCGTAAGATAACACCCCCAGGTAATCTCTTACGCTATCGGAAGCGGGGTGAAATTCCCCCACGGTACACGCCGCTGTAACCGGCGACATCCCGGCAACGCTGTATCCACTGACGCAACAAAAGGCGTTGGGAAGGACGCCACGGATGGACGACCCGGAAGTCAGAAGACGGGATAGTCTGGGCACCCATTCTCATAGTCTCTTCGTGTTTAAAGAGACCAGGTGACAGCAGTGAAAAACTTATTAAGCGCAGATCGCAACGACTTCCGCTGGAAGCAACGCATGAAAATGAGCTCCGCATTCCTGCTCATAGCTCTCGTCAACTTCAACCCCACACCAGCCCCCGCCCAGGCCTTTCCCGATCGCGTGGCCGACTTCACTCCCGGAGTCAATGCCGGCTTCGGTCAGGAATTTTTCCCTGATAATGTCCTCGGCCCCCCGGAAGGCACCTTAAATCCCCAGGTCCCCAACGACAACCCACAAGATATCCTCTCCCTCGGAACAGGCGGAACCATCACTTTCGAGTTCAACACCCACCGCGTCATTGACCTTCCCGGACCCGACTTCACCGTTTTCGAAAACCCCGTCCAGCCCATCAATTTCCCGGAGCAAAGCTTTGTCGATTCCGCCATAGTTTCAGTATCCGCAGACGGCGAAACCTGGCACACTTTTCCGGTCGACATGGTCAGCAGTGCCCCGGCAACCATCGCCCTCAAAAGCAACTACATCGGCTTCGCCGGCGTCCAGCCGACCTATTCCTCCACAACCAACGGCATATCACCTTTCGACCCCACCGTCAGCGGCGGAGACCAGTTTGATCTGGCTGATCTCGGCATCCCCGCTATCCGGTTCATTAAAATCACAGACACCGGCGACGCACGCCACCTGCCCACCACAGACATAGATGGCGACGTCATTTATGATTACGGAAACCTGATTGACCCAGACCCCACGCGCCCCGCACTCGGCATCGCAGCAGGATTCGACATCGATGCCATCGCCGCAATCCACACCGAGCCATGGTCGCCTTCCAGCGTAGTAGACTGGACCCTATATGAGTAGCCTGCACCGCATCTCCCGTTTTCCATGCGCAGGCTTTACTCTCATAGAACTCCTCATCACCGTAGCAATAATAGCAATTCTAACCGTCATAGCTGTCCCCAATTTCCTCCAGGCCCGCCGCCGGGCCGAACAAGCCCTCTGCGCCAGTCGCCTCAAAGCAATCGCCGTCGCCTTGCAGACCTATCGCATCGACCACAACCGATACCCCTTTGCGGACGGCATAGCCGGTGAAGAAGAAAGCATGGGTTCCACCATCGTCGGAATGGGTCCAGCAGCCAATGGCAGTTGGGACGGCGTACCCCGTATCCTCGTTCGCCTGAACTATCTCAGCTCCCCCGACTACCTTTTCTGTCCAACCCTTTATAACAAGTTCCGCCCTGATAGACACCAGTTTTTCCGCTATGCCTACAACAACAGCGCGGCCGATACCGGCGGGTCCAGCGGAAGCGCAAGCGACCTCGAACGCGACTCAGGCGATCTCTGGTTCTGTCGATGCCTCTGGGTTCCCAGGGAATACAGCTTCCGCCCCTATGACGAAATTGTAACCTTCCCCCACGGTGACGAAACACCCCTCGAAAACACCCTTTTTACAGATGGGCGAGTCGTCCTGAGAGATGGCCTGCAGGATTATAAAGCTCATCGTCGCCGGTAACGCCACCCTCCGTGCTCCCTGTTTTTCCTTGCCATATCCTGACGCCTCACCTGTGGTAGAACCAATATATCATAAAGGTAGTATTATGAGAATGATTGGTTTCGGGCAACTTCGCACTGGGCGTGGGATTAGCATTTTAACCCTTTTTATAACGCAGATGTTGCTAATCACCCCACAACCCGCCAGTGCTCAGCACTCTCAAGGTCCGCGATCCGCCCAAACACTCAAATCCATTCTCGATCACGATCACCCGAAACTCGTCCTCGTTCTCACCTTTGATCAACTCCGCGCAGACTTCCTCACCCGATTCAGCAAAGGCTTTCTGCCTGCCGAGGGGTCCAGCGGCGAAGTTGGCGGCTTCCGCTGGCTAATGGAAAAAGGCGCCGTCGTGGCCGACACCCATTATAATCACGTCCCCCTTCATACCGGCCCCGGCCATGCAACCATCATGACCGGAGCCTCCCCCCGCCGCACCGGCATCATTGGTAATGCCTGGCATGATGCTGTCGGCCTTTCCATCAACTGCGTCGGCGACCCGGATGTTCAAACCGTAGGCGGCCTCGAATCCAGCCTCAACCGCGGAAGTTTCTCCCCAAAAAACATGCTGGCCTCCACCGTCGGTGACGAGCTGAAACTCAGCAATAATGGCCAATCCAAAGTCATCGGCATCTCCATCAAAAATCGCGGCGCGATCCTTACCGCAGGCCACAATGCCGATGCAGCCGTATGGTTCGACGCTGCCACAGGCCGCTTCGTCACAAGTACCTACTATAAAGGCCTGCCCGGCTTTGCCCGGCAGGCCAATGAAAACAGACATATCGACAAATGGGCAGCAGAGAAATGGGAACTCCTGCTACCCGAAGATAACTACCGAATCAGCATGCCCGTTGACGCTCCCGGCGTATCAGAAGAGCTCCAGATCGGATTCCCCAAGGCCATGTCCGACGAAGGCACCGCAAATCGCACATACTTCAATCGGCTGGTTCTTTCACCCTACGGCAACGAGATGCTCTTTGATCTGGCAAGGATGGCCATCGAATCCGAAAATCTCGGACAAGGCGCTTACCCGGACATCCTCACCGTCAGCTTCTCCAGCGTAGACTCTATCGGCCACTCTTACGGCCCCCACAGCCATGAAATGCAGGACTCTATTTTGCGCGCCGACAGACAGCTATCCACATTTCTTAATTACATAAATGGAACCATCCCCGGCGGACTCGACAATGTACTCATTGTTCTCACTGCCGATCACGGCGGAGCTGCCCTACCCGAATGGCTTAACCACCATCGCCTCGCCGCAAAGCGCGTCCATACAGACGATATCATCAAAATGGCCGAAGAAGCCCTGAGCGAAGAGTTCCCCGATAAAGTCACCACAGGCATGGTGCTTTTCTCCGAACCCTACATTCGCTTTCGCAAACCCGTGATCAATGCTCGCGGAATTGATCCTGAACGCGCTGCCGAGGTCGTCGCCCAAAAGTTACCAAAGCTGGACGGAATCGCCCTCGCATTTACACGTAAGCAAATCGAAACCGGCCAACTGCCAAAAACCATCGAATCAGAAGCCGTCCTAAACGGATTTCACCCAAAGCTAGCCGGCGACGTTGCCCTCATCAATGAGCCCTACTGCTACAACACCCGCTGGCCCGCAGGAAGCACCCATGGCACCGGTTACAGCTATGATACCCATGTACCACTCATCTTTACCGGAAAAAACATACGCCCCGGAGTCTACACCCAGCGGTCCGATATGAGAGACATCGCCCCAACCCTGTCATTCCTCCTCGGCACTGTTGCCCCTGCCTCTTCAGAAGGAAAAATACTGGGCGAGATTATCAATTAACCCAGCTCGAAATCTAAGGCTGGTACTTCAAAATTTCATCCGCTGAAAAATCACCGTGGCGAAGAATTTTCCAAGGCGTGGAACGAACATCAGCTATCGTCGTTTCCGCTGGGCTCGTCTCCCCATCCACGGTAACAATAGCCGATACCTTCCCCTCAAGCTCCTTCACGTTCCCATGCCAGGAAGTTGCAGCAAGCGGACGGCCCAGCATACTTAGAATCGCCAGCGACAACGAATCACCAGGCATCCGCACTCCAATGCTCCCCTCATGAGTCACATGCGAACCCAACCCATGACCGGCCTCAAGAATAAGCGTCGAAGCGCTCGGCCAGATGTTATCCAGCAACGGCTCCATTTTGTCCAGGTCCACCCGGGCCAGATGCTTTAACTGAGACGTCGAGTTGATTAAAACGGCCAAAGGCTTCTCATCAGGCAATCCCGCCACCTCTCGCAGCTTCTCAACGGCCGCAGGATTCGTCGCGTCAGCTCCAATGCCAAACATGATATCAGAAGCAAACGCCACAAGGTGACCTTCCAACAACAGGTCAGCAATAAATTCCACCAGGTCAACCGGCGGAAAATCATTATCCAAACTGAAAAACTCCGGCTTCTCCGGCGGCTCCGGAGCCTGCATCGCCCGCAGCAGTGGGGGAGTGCCTTCCCCGGTTCGCTTCTCACCCTTCTCCGCACCCTTTGGCCGTGGTAAAGGCTTTGCAGCTTTCTGAAAAGCCGGAAGACCCTTCAGTCGCGCAGTAATATTCTGAACCTGTTCCTCGTTAAACTCATAAAATCCAGCCTGGTCACGAGAAGAAGGCTTAAAGAAAGACTCGCCCCCCGGCTCCGTAATAGGGCCCGCGTCCCGAAGCCGGCCTGTGACCGTCTCCGCATCAGTGCTCACTTCGGCCAGCAAGTTCCCAATGCTTTCGGTAGGCTGAGTAAAAAGCGCCGTCAAAAAATCATAAACCCGAACAAGCTCCGCCCCGGCCTTTCGGGCATGTTCCTTTGCCAGCGTCACCGTATCAAAAACTCCGTCACTGATCAACGGTTCCGCCACAAATTTCCCCGGTTCCGCCCCCGGTAAAGCCGCAGCTACCACCTCATCTGTTACTCCCAGCTCACCAAGCAGTTCTCCATACTTATTCTGCTGACGCAAAACCCCCGCAAGATAATGCAACGCCAAAACTTCAGGCGCGCGCTGCTCCTGAGCAATCAGCCGTGCCGCCGTCATCAGCTCACGAAGAGGCACACTGAAATCCAACCCCTTTTGCTGAATGATAACCGGCTCCGCCGGAAACTGCACAGGATTCGTCCGCGCAACCGCCATCAGTCGCTCCAGATGCTGGAGCATAGCCACATCCTCAGCGTAATCATCTGCTGATTTAGTTAACGGAGCAACCGGCACAACTTTTCCCTCAGCACCCACCTCCGATACATGTGACGATGCCCGGCCCACCGATGGCGACTCCATTTGAAAATCCCCATCTACAGCAGCAAGACTCAAGACCCCGCGCGCCGCAATTTCCGCACTGTCAGCAAAACAAACAAGCGCATGACTTTCTCCCGCAGCAACCGAAAGCCGCTGCAGATTTTCATGCTCAGGCGCCCAAATCAAAATTTTAATACCCGGATCAAGCGCCGTAACCACTGGTGCAACGCCCCTGGCATCCCCATCAATAATAAGGCAAACCGGCGTTGAAGCCGGGTCTAGATTAACCACCCACCGAACAGCCCCGCGAGCATCCGTCGCATCAGACATCGTAATGCCGACAGAATGCCGCTGCAACTCCTCCACAACTTCCTTCGCAAGCTCGGCCCGCGCCGTCAGATTCACTATACCCACATTGGCTGTCATGAAAAAAACCTACTGACACGACCGCGCCGAATTCGTAAAGGATTGCACCCACACCCGGGCCGTCCCAAATCGCACTTCACCATAAAAATCTTCCCGCAAAACTGTGACTTAATGTCACGCCATGGGTTTATCTCTATGACAAGAAAGCACAAACTTTCGGTTTGTCGGCGGCATGTTTATTTTACTTGAATTCGACAGGTAGACTGAATAAGGCCACCACTCTCCGGTTTTTTGTGCTCGTAGCTGGAGCACCTGCTGCCACTATGGGGGCCGGATGTGACAGCACAAAATGCTTTATCGTAAAGGATGGTTTTGGTAATAGCCTGAAAAGCTTCGCCATTTCAGTGCCAGGGCGTGCCTGTTTTTTCCGGAATACGATGCCAGCATACTATATGTTTAGTCGCATAATCCGGGCCGTGAAAGATCACTTATAAAGGCCACCATCCCTGACTCAGCCAATGGAGTTGGTATTCAGTGCCGTGACGACCGGAGCTGTTCCTGAGCGTGTATCGTGAGGGGCTGAGCACGTATGAAAAGAGCGCCCGAATCTCGACTTTCAGATTTTGAGCAGCTTATTGATCTCGGAAAAGAAAAAGGTCACCTGACCTATGCCGAGATCAACAAACATTTGCCTGATGATGCGAGTTCTTCCGACATGGAAAGCCTTCTTGGCGAACTGGAAGAACTCGAAATCGAGGTCTATGACGACAAGGACATGGCCGCACACGCCGCTAAAGGCGAAGAGGCCGATGCCGAAGCGGAAGAGGAAGAAGCCGAATCTCCCGAGGAAAGCGCCCGCGAGGAAGCTGTCCAGGAGAGCGAAGGCAGCAAGATCGATGATCCGGTGCGACTCTACCTCATGGAAATGGGCAAAGTGCCCCTCCTTACCCGTGAAGAAGAAGTAACTCTCGCCAAGCAAATCGAAAAGGGGCGTCACGAAATCACCGCTGCAATCGCCCGCGCCAGCGCCACCGCAGGTGAACTTAAAAAAATCTACACCCGCGTCGAATCAGGTGCCATCAACCTGAACGACATCCTCCGCGCAAACATCGACGAAAGTGACCCCGACGAAAGAAATCGTTACGGACGCCATGTCCTAGACAATCTCGATATCGTTCTCGATCACTACAGCGAAATTCTCGATCGCCTCGACCAGCTCGAAGACCCCTCCCTCACAGAAGAGGAAAGTGGAGAGCTTCACCGGGACATCGAAGAACGCCGCGGCATCATCTATCAGCACCTACTCAAGATCGACCTGAACTTCACCATCATCGAGCAGATTGCCTCCCGCATCAAAGAAGTTTCCCGCCGCATAGAAGAAGCCAACAACGACATACGCGACGTCATCGTCCGCACCATGCTCAGCGAAGAAGACCTTCGCCGCATAGTCAAGCGTACCCGCCGCAACAGCCCCGAAGCCAAAGCCCTCGAAAAACAGCACGGCTTTACCATAGATCAGTTTATCAAGATGGACAAGCGCGTCCGTAGCGCTCAGCGTGTTGTAAAGCGTCTCGAAAAAGAAGCTGGCAACACCTACGAAGAGCTCGCCGTCATCGTAAAAGAAATCATCGCCGGCGAACGCGAAGCCCATCGTGCTAAAATGAAAGTTGTGGAAGCCAACCTGCGACTCGTCGTATCCATAGCAAAAAAATACACAAATCGCGGTCTCCAGTTCCTGGATCTCATTCAAGAAGGCAACATCGGCCTGATGCGCGCCGTAGACAAATTCGAGTACCAGCGCGGATATAAGTTCTCCACTTATGCCACTTGGTGGATTCGTCAGGCCGTCACCCGGGCCATTGCAGACCAGGCACGCACCATCCGCATTCCGGTCCACATGATCGAGACCATCAACAAGCTCAGCCGCATCAGCCGCTTCCTCGTTCAAGAGCTCGGCCGCGAACCGACGCCCGATGAAATCGCAGTGAAAATGGGTCTGCCCGTCGACAAAATCCGCAAAGTCTTCAAAATCGCACAGCAGCCCGTATCCCTCGAAACTCCAATAGGCGAAGACGGCGATTCCACATTCGGTGATTTTATCAACGATCCTGATGCCGTCAACCCGGCCAATGCTGCCGCAAACAGCCTTCGCCAGGTACGGATCGAAGAAGTCCTGTCCAGCCTCACGGAACGCGAAGAAAAAGTTTTGCGCCTTCGTTTCGGTATAGGAACCAGCGATTTCCCCCGTACCCTCGAAGAAGTGGGCACGATTTTCAACGTAACCCGCGAACGTGTACGTCAGATCGAAACCAAAGCTCTCAACAAACTTCGTCACCCTCAGCGGCGCCAGAAGCTGTTAGAGTTCATGGAATAGCCACCAACCACCCCGCTTCTCCCGCTATATCACCAAAGGTAACAGCATGTCATTTCAAATCCTTCCAGCCATCGACCTGATGGAGGGCTCCTGCGTGCGCCTTCAACAGGGCGACGCAAACCGCAAGACCCGATACGAAGTGAAGCCCGCCGAAGTCGCCGCCGCCTATGTAGAGGCCGGCGCTCGTCGGATTCACGTCGTTGACCTGGACGGAGCTTTTGGAGGAGTCCCCCGAAATGGCGAGGCCATCCGCGCAATCCGAGAAGCCACTCCCGACCACATCGAAATCGAAGTCGGCGGTGGAATCAGAGATGCAGAAACCATCAGTGCTCTCTTTGATCTCGGTGTAAACTACGCCGTCATAGGTACCAAAGCCCTCGAAGATCGCGACTTCCTCGGGAAGATGATCGAACAGCATCATGATAAAATTATCGTCGGGGCAGATGCCCGGGA
>CAYUGQ010000011.1:28539-41087 GCA_964444305.1 uncultured Candidatus Sumerlaeota bacterium | reverse complement strand
GCCGAGGCTGCGACGCTGGGCACCGACATGGTGGTCCCCACCGCTGACTTCGCCTGTAACTTCAGCAGTTTCAAGCAGTTCCGAAAACTTCAGTCTGGACAAATTATCCTCTTGTGACGATCAGTAGTAACAGGAGTGACACATAGCTGAAGCTATGCCAGTGCCTGTTTATTAATTAAAATTATAAAGACTTACGTTGGGATCGCTGGTGACGCCGATACTGCCACCAGAGTCACGGGTAAAGACGGGGGTCATGATTTCGATCGGGGTTGGTGATTCCACATCCGGATCAAAGTCCTCCGAACCATCAATTTCTGGTAATGGGGCGACCTCCGCATCGGGGCTAATTTCCTGTTCTGAAACTTCCAGCCCAACCTCAATTGACTCGCGAGGCTGAGATTTCTGCTTTTCCACTTCTGCATACTGACGCATAAACTGCTCAAAGTTTCGTCCGGCCTGACCAGTGGCATTGCCCTCTGCTGCTCGAATCTCCATGGATCGGCCGGTTTGATCCGAAACTCCTGGATACTCTGAGCTACGGCCAGGTTGCCAGAGAGGTATCCGCACGTCTTCTCCGCCAACCCTCAGGCTCAACGGCACACTGGTTGTGGAAAGGGAGGCCAGCGTCATACTGGTCTTGAAACCATCTTCATCCAGCGTGCGGCCCAGATACTCATTAACTTCACTAAGCTGACGAGTCAAAACCTGGTCTGAGTTTTCGAGTTCCACATGGACATATCGTTGGCCCTCAATGGTCTCATGGGCACGAGGCTGTTGGTCCACAACAGTGCCACCACCTTTTGGGATCACCATCAAACCGACTTTGCCTGCGGTCTCAATTGCTTCTCGCAGGGTCATATGTCTGAGCTCAGGAACGACACCTGGGGTTACCTCACCTCGCTCAGTCTCCGCGACTTCATTTACCATTTCCACAGGCACGCCGCCTTCAATCTTGCTGCGGGCGATTTGCAGAGTTTTTTGCAGTTCCTCTGGAGGCAGCGTCGGGCGACTCTGGGGCACTCGCAAGATCTTCATGGCCTCTCGGGCGATCTCACGGAAAATGGGGCCGGCTACAGATCCGCCGAAACGGGCCTCGCCTTTTGGGTTATCTACATAAACATAAATGCAGATCTCTGGATCTTCGATTGGAGCAACGCCGCAAAAGCTGGCAATGTACGCGTTTTCATAGCGACCATTGACCAGTTTTTTCGTTGTACCCGTTTTCCCGCCTACCCGGTATCCTGGCAATTGCGCGGATTTCGCGGTCCCTTTATCGACCACCAGCTCCATCAGATCCAAGATCTTCCGGGAAGCCTCAGAGTTCACAACTCTGCGAAGAACTTTCGGTTCGATGATCTCAACCGGATCCCCGTGGTGGTTCAATATTTCTTTCACGACATGAGGCTGCATGTAATAACCATTATTGGCAATGGCTCCGACAGCTGCAACGACCTGAACTGCCGTTAACTGAAGCTCGTAACCCATAGGCAGCGACGTCATGGAATACCCGCTCCACCGCTTAAAGTGATTGAGTCGACCTGCACTCTCGTTGGGAAGGTCCAAGCCGGTTTTAGACCCGAACCCGAACTGTTTCAGATGGTTATAGAAAGTCTCATGGTCATACGCGCGAGCGGCTTTAATGGTACCGATGTTACTACTATATTGAAAGACCTCTGCAACAGGCACGGTACCAAGTTTTTTCGTGTCACGAATAGTTCGGGATGGGAAAGGATTCCAAGCCCCCCATTCGCAGTTAATTACGTCATGGGGTTCCAGTTTTCGATCATTGAACAGAGCGGCAAAGGTGATTATCTTCATCACAGAGCCCGGCTCAATGGCAAAGCTCACGGCGCGATTTTGCTTTGCATCGGCCGGGGATCTCAAGTCGTTCAGATCAAATGACGGGTAATTGGCCATGGCGAGAATCTCACCGGTTTTCACGGCATAACAGATCGCCACCCCGGCATCGCCGCGAGTTTTGGTGACGCCCTGTTGCAGGACGTTTTGAGTCACGGCTTGCAGTTGCTCATTAATCGTCAGCTTAACGCTTTTTCCGAACGTAGCTTCCAGCAGTTCAGGATCGGCTGGCTCCATTGGATTACCACGGGCCGTCTGACGAGCAATATAATTTTCCTGGCGTCCCCGGAGCACATCCTCATACACCCGCTCCACACCGTCGACACCGACGCTTCTTGTGGTTTTATTATCCCAGGCCATATAGCCGACCACATGAGGAGCAAGAGAGCCGCGGCTGTATCGCCGGACGGTTTCCGGGACAAACTCGATCAAATTTTGAGGGACGCCTTTATCCTGGAAAGACTTAAGCTCCGCCCGCAGGGACATCTTTATATCTTCGTTAAGCCCTTTTGCGAGGAGCGGGTGGCGATTCACTTGTCCTCGCAGGCGACGGAGCACTTCATGGCTGGTAATAGCAGGATCGTTAAGGAGGGCCGCCAAACGCTCTGCCAGAAGTGGCAGTTCAGCCGCCACGGCTTCTTCATCAATTCGTTTATTGTGTTCCGGGTCAATAGTTCGCAGGTTTAGATAGGCCTGATCAAGGACGATGCTGCCCGCTAACTCATGACCTTCCGAGTCGAAAATTTTTCCACGCATTGGAATGATAGAGTGGCGTTTAAAGTGCTGGCTGCGAGCTTGGGCATCATAAAAATCCCGGCTCGCAATTTGCACGTAATAGAGACGGACCACCAGCCCAACCATTAAAACCAATGGTATAAGGTAGAGAAGGTAAAGTCGCAGACGATAAGTCTTTATCAGCATAAGGCCACCACAATTCCAAAACCGGATATGAGAGTTTTGATTCCTTAAACATTACCGGGCAATATCTTTTCAGGAAGTTCAATTCAAAGCATCCAAAAAAAGAACCGCCACAGGCTCTTTCCCGTTGCATTAACCCAAAATGGAGCACCTAGCATAAAAAACATGACCAGACCGGCAGCGGCGGTTCTTATGGGCCTGACCTCAAAACAGGACCTCATACCTCAAACCGTTTTCAACAATGGAGCGGGCAAGCCAGCGGGGCAAAGCACACACTTTGTCCCGCTTTTTCATTACCCGACCCTCAGCAGCAGCAAACCTCTTCTACGAATCATCAGTAACAGTCAGCGGTGTCTACGGGAACGAATCTGCGGGGAACAGTACCCGGCCTTGCGGCGCAGGCGTCAACGGGGAGCAGGAACGTGACATCAGGAACTGGAGCTGGAACTTTAACAGGGACAGGATCGTAGCTGCCGGTCTGGTCAATCTTGTTGTTAGTAATTTATGGTTGCTGGTAACTCTCCTGATGCTTCATGATCTCACACCAACTATTTCGTGCTGCAAAAACTTCTATCGGGCCGGGCGTACCGAGGCCACAGCCCTGCCTGATTCCACCAGAGACAACAGCGCGGTTTTCATCGTGCCTTCTGGCTGACTGCGCTCTTCGCGGATGCTGGCGACAAGGACATCATCGGCATCCATCTCCAGGGGCTGTTTATACTTTCGCTGCAATTCTACGGGAACAGTGGCAAGCAGGTCTTTTGTCGGATTGCCCATCTCCTGCATATCCATAAGCCTTTTTCCCTGATACTTCAACAGCTCAAAATCGATAGCCTGGGTCTGGCGCTCCACAATTGCCAGCTGGCGCTGCAGACCGCGCTCCTGCTGTTGCAAGGCTCCAGCCTGCATCAGCAGGTCTGTCTTCGCAAACTGGATATGCACATGAGCAAGGCTCAGGGCAGCAACGACAGCAAAAGGATAACATGCGCGCAGCAGTCGTGTGCGACTTATCCCTCTGTCCGGCGCGTGATTATGTACGCATTCGGTGATCTTCGGCAACGGTATTCTACGATTCATAATTTTCACCAAATCCTTTCCAGGATGTCTGAGACATCCAGCATCTATCCAATTTGTGTGCGACCATCTTACGACAGGCGCTCTACTACTCTAAATTTTGCACTTCTGGCTCGAGGGTTTTCCTGAATTTCAGCCTCGCCGGCTCCCACAGGCTTAGTGGTCACCTGCCGAAACTTGGCAGTTTTGCCGCATCCACACACCGGCATATCCGGCGGGCAGGTGCATCCGGTGCACCAGGAACGAAAAGCCTGTTTCACGCGTCGGTCTTCCAGCGAATGAAAGCTGATGATGCCGATCCGCGCTCCCTTACGGGCCATGGCGGGCAGCTTCTCCAACACCTCGTCAAGCTCATCGAGTTCCCCGTTCACCTCAATCCGCAACGCTTGAAAAACCCGCGTTGCCGGATCAATAACATCGGGCCATGCTCTGCGCGGGATGGCTCTCGCCACGACCTCTCGCAAACGGGCCGTTGTCAGGATCGGCTCCTCATCCCTGGCGGAAACTACCGCCTGGGCGATTCGCCGGGCAAACCTCTCTTCACCATATCTCTCAAAGATCCTTGTCAGCGTGGCCGCATCTTCCGACGCTACCACATCTGCCGCGCTTCGGCGCCCCGGATCATTCGGATTCATCCTCATGTCCAGCGGACCGTCCCGCTTCATACTAAAACCTCGTTCCGCTGAATCCAGGTGTAAGCTGTTCACACCCAGGTCCAACAGAAACCTGTCAAAACCGGAGATGCGACGGCTGGCCAGCGCCAGGTCGAACTGCGAAAACCGCCGCACCTCCACATCAAACTGCTCTTCGCGGGACAAGCCAGCTCTTAACAACGCCCGCTCCGCAAGTTCAGCAACCTGCGGATCCTGATCAAGGCCGAGCAGAAACCCGCCCGGCATTATCTTTCCCGCCATGGCGGCAGAATGACCAGCGGCACCAACAGTCCCGTCAATCACCACCTGCCCAGCGGCAAGGTCCATCAACTCCAAAACTTCGCCCAGCAATACTGGTCGGTGAACATTGCTCACCGGTTAAACACCGCCGCCGCCAGCCTGGCTGCTGCGGAAAACCTGCTGCATCATCTCACGCAAATTCCGCGATGTTGCCGCATTAAACTCTTTCCACTTCACTGCATCCCAAATCTCCATGCCATCCTGTTTGCCCACTACAACCACTTCCTTCTCCAGCCCGGCCATTTCACAAAGACCTGGTGTAAGCCGAATACGGTTTTGAGCATCCAGAACACATTGTGCCATGTTACCAAAAATGTAAGTCCGCAGATCCTCAGAGTTCGGATCAAAATCCGAGAACCCTTCGAGCTGCTTCTTCACTCTCTCAAATGCCGCAAGAGGCAAAACCTTAACCTTGCCCATATCCGGCAAAAGATAAACCTGAGCCGGTTGGTCTCCAGACAGCCTGTCCAGTACTTCGCGAAACTTTGCCGGCATGGCGATTCGCAACGCACTGTCCATGCGAAGTGGATGGTTTCCCGTAAACCCGAGGAAAACGTCCGATCCTACTGGCTCTATGTCTTTGTCTGATTTACCCACGATTTCCCAAATTTATCCAAAAACAACCAACTTTCTGCCTAGCCGCCCCACGATTCGCAATAGAAAAGTGACGTTGCCCCAACATTTTTAAAGCGCTGAAATGTCTTAACTTAACCAACTAGAACGAATGTTCTAGTTTAAGCAAAACAGGCCTGAACACAGCCTTGACTGTTGATTTGATTGCAGTTAAGAATAAAGGCTTCGCATTTCTCTTCAAACGAGAAACCAGCCTGAAAAATTGCTGATGATGCAATTTCGTCAAATTTGGGAAGCTTTTAGATTCGACAGACCAACCGCCCAAAAAGGCTGGCCTTTTTTTCGCTTAAAGGGGCAACAAACCCGGCGCAGGTCGGGTATTATTTACCTGAGACTTTCCACCAGGAGTATTGAAAATGGGAGTAGCAAAAACAGCGTTTCTTTTAACAAGCCTGACAGCCTTATTAGGCCTGATCGGATTGGGTCTGGATCAGTTTATGGGCACCGGTGGCATTATGACGGTTCTGTTTCTAGGAATCGGCATCGTCACAAACTGGGTCAGCTATTTTTACTCGGACAAGATCGTTCTGAAAATGTATAAGGCTCGTGAGGTATCGCCTGCGGAAGCTCCACAGCTTCATGATATGGTTGATCGTATTGCGGCCCGCATGAATCTGCCAAAACCCAAGGTCTGCATTGTCCCTACGGACGTTCCTAACGCTTTTGCAACTGGTCGTAACCCGGAGCATGGTGTCGTGGCGATGACCGAAGGTATTATGCGAGCCCTTAGTGCGGACGAACTGGAAGGTGTAGTCGCCCACGAGCTGGCGCATATCCGGAATCGTGACACTCTGATCAGCACGGTCGCCGCGAGCATCGCCGGTGCTATCGGAATGCTTGCGAATATGGGCCAGTTTGGCCTCATTTTTGGCGGAAGTCGTGATCAAAATGGCGGCAATCCGCTTGTCATGCTTCTCATGATTATCGCGGCACCGATGATTGCGATGATGATGCAAATGGCGATTTCGCGGACCCGGGAATATGGTGCAGATCGCGCGGCCGTTGAAGCGACGGGTAATCCTGAGGCCATGGCAAATGCTTTGCGTCGCATTGAGAGCTTTGCTCGTAACTACGAAATGCCTACAGCCCAAGGCACGCAACACATGTTTATCATTAATCCCCTTACGGGCGGCGGGATGCGCCAGCTTTTCAGCACTCATCCGCCGACAGACAAACGCATTGCCGCAATAATGGCATTAAAGAGAAGATAAACCCGCATCACCAACCGGGCATAATAAAACAGTCGAGCCCCCCTGGCTGATTGAACAAATTTGGCCGGGCCCGGTCAGACTTTAAAATATACCGATGCCCAGCGCCACCGCACCGGGCATCAACTTATATCATCAGGAAAACTCCAAACCGTGATTCGTAATTTCTTTAGAAAAGGTGGTGGAGACGTGACGAACGATACTGAACAGCAGGATACTGACATTACAAATATTGAAGACATCCATGACGAGGTGGAGACTGAGACTTCTCAGGCAGAGAACCAGGCCGAGCAACAGTCCCTGCGGGAATCAGAACTGACAAACAAACTCATTCGGCTACAGGCTGACTTCGATAATTTCAGAAAACGCAGCCTGGCAGGCAGGGCGGAGGCCCGAGAGGAAGCCCGCAGAGAAATCATTCTGGATTTGCTGCCGGTTTACGACAACTTCCTTCGAGCTATGAATCATGCCGCCGAGATGGAAGATTATGGTGCTTTGCATACTGGTATTGAAGGCATTATGATGCAACTGCGAGAGGTTCTATCCCGCCATGGTTGCACCGAGATTAATGCTCAACCCGGTACAGCTTTCGATCCGAACCTCCACGACGCTGCCGGAACCTTGGCAGGCGCCGAGGAGCAGCAGAGCACAATCGCGCAGGAACTGGTAAAAGGTTTTCATTTAAATGGCAGTGTGATTCGTCCAGCACAGGTCATCGTCTATACCACGTCGGAGTAAACGAAATGTCTGTTGGAGCCCTTTTTATTGTTACCCCCACTGTTGGCTGGGCAGTACCGCTTTTGTGGCCGGCGATCTTGGCTGCCGCAGGGGCTTTGGGCTACAAGCACATGACAGACTCCATGGCTCAGGCCAGTTTGCAGAAGCAGCAAGAAGGGGCGGTTAAGGGCCGCCGGACCGTTGAGCTCTCATTGGATGTGGAGATAACCGGGGCTGTAACAGAGGACCTTAAGCGCGACCAGATTTTAACCTTTTCCCGTGATGATATTGTCGTCACGGTCCAGCGGGATCTCCGGGGCAAATGTACCATCCGCGTCAACGGGCCGGACGGCCAATCAGTGCGCCAGTTGGAAGCAAAGGGGAAAGAGTTTCTTGGAGCCATCATTCAGCAGTTTGCCTACAACAAAATGGCCCAGGAAATGGAGCGTCGGGGCGCTAATGTGGTTGGCGAAGAGATTTCCGCGGAAGGCGATATCGTGTTAAAGCTCAGGCGGTGGGATTAATTTTTTCCCGCCCTGCTTTCCGCCCAACTGACTGCTTTTTTAAAGGCTTCGACTGTTTCATCCAAGTCTTGCCTGGTATAGCCTTCGTTGATCGGTAGAATCAGACAGTCTCTTAATAGATTCTCCGCTTCCGGGCACATCCCTTTCTGATAAGTCACCGCCGTATACGGATGCTTACCGTTGGCAAAAGCTGTATGATCCAGAAATATCGGATACTCGTAAATGCATCGTCCGATATAGTGGACTGCGGCTGGAACTTCTTCTGCCTGAAGAGCTTTCCCAAATTCGTCTGCATCAACACCCAGCTTTTCCGGATCTACCCGGAACATATAAAACCACCACGAGACTTCGCTGTTGGCCGTTGGCTCCGGTAAAATGACTCCGGGCAAGTCGGCCAGTCGCTGAGACAGTTCACTGCACCAGGCTTGTCTCCGAGCCACGATCGAATCCATCTTGGCGATCTGCGCCAGGCCTACCGCTCCCTGAAGTTCGGTCATGCGGTAGTTATTGCATAAAAACACCGGATTACGCTCCGAGGCGTCTTTATCCCGGCTGTAGCCTTTGTCGGTCGCCAGCCGGAGCCGTACCGAAAGGTCATCATCATCCGTTACAACTACCCCGCCGTCACCAGCGGAAATATGCTTAAAGTCATTTAGGCTGAATGCTCCAATATGGCCGATGGATCCGGTAACTGTACCTTGTTGTTTGCAACCGTAAGCTTGGGCACAATCCTCAATGAGCGTAATGCCGCGCTCATCACATAACTGTCTCAGCTCTTTAGGATCAGCGGGATTGCCCCATAAATGCACGGCAATTATCGCGCGGGTTTTGTCTGTCAGAACCGCCCGCACAGTATCTACCGTCATTATGTGCCGTGTCGGATGCACATCGGCAAACACCGGAATGGCCCCTTGCCACAGAATGGGTCCAATGCTCCCCATATCTGTGATCGGCGACACAATGACTTCATCCCCCGGAGAAACCCCTGCAGCTATCAAGCCTGCATGAATACTGGCTGTTCCGCTACTTGTGGCCACGGCGTGTTTCACACCATGCTTCTCAGCAAACGCTTTTTCCAGCTCGGTTACTTTTTTCCCGAAGAAGTAAAACAACGTCCCCTGATCCAGCGCTTCCTTCACCTGCTCGTGTTCTTCCGGACCGAACTTTGGCTGACGGGTATATGGGACCGTTTTGGCCGGCGTCCCACCTTCGATGGCCGGTTTGTTATCTGCAGAAAGTGTCATAATTATCTCCCGATATGCGTCGAAATTAATTCTGATTTATCGTTATGTGGCACTGGCTGGTTTGAGGAGCATTGGGTTGCAGATCAATCACTTCAGCAGTGGCTTGAAACCCCCAGCGATAATCTTGATTTCCGAGCTCAACCTTTCCAGATGCTGGTGCACCTATCCACAGGACTGTCGCCTCTGTCATCTCCACACCCACTGAAATCTTAACAGCCGCCTCTTGTTCAGACAGGGAATAGTCGCTCCAGCTAACCGTGCGGCGGGCTCTTTCCCAGGCATTAATCTGCGAGGCGGTCCACCACTCCAGGCCGGCTTGCCGCCCTGCGTCGATTGCTTCGCGCAATGCCAGATTCACCTCCGGTTTATGTGTGTGAGCGGGATGAAACAATAAGTGCAAAACACCATGATGTTTGATAACAGGCGTCATCAAAGACTTCAGAAAGACTTTAGGCACAAACACTTCCAGATCCTGCGTATAAGTTGGAAGCTCCAGCACGTCAAATTTTCGTCCCCGGAAAGCTACCGGGAAATATGGGCGACATGTGCCAAAATTAAATCCGGCTTCTCCCGTCTTGCTGGCCCCTTTGCTCTGGTCCAGTTGGATCTGATGTGATTCACACCATTCCCAGATATCGGTGTCGCCCTCCCAGCGAAGATAGTGATTCTTGTTTGTTACAGGCGCCCGTCCGCCGAACAATTCCACCAGCGATCGCCACTGCGACGAAAACTGATCCTGTCCCCAATTCAGCCCGGTCGTCATTGCATCATAATGCATGGCCAGTTCATGGCCGGCGTCGTGAATCTTAAACATGAACGGCTGCGGCAGGCCCGGCATAATGGTACACCACGTGGCCTTGCAGTTTTTCTCTTCCAGGGTATTGAACAGAATCTCCGCGTGTTCAGGGACGTTGTTGTCTGTATCCAGGGAAATGTGAGCAATGGCCGATTGATTCCGCGGGTACAGCCAAAGTACCGGGATCTTGATTCCCTGCCGGTGGGCCGCATAGAAAATTGTGCGCAGGAGCAACTCGCGCCATTGGTCGGCGATGGGCTGTAAAAATGCCTGCAGGCCGTCTAAGCCTGGCACCGGCTGCCTGTCGAGCAACCAATCCAGCGCCCCGCCGTCGCCGCTTTTCAAAACCTCATCACAAACCGGAGCGGTCCCGTCTGGTGCCGGGATGCCATCTCGAGTTACCCCGCCTCTCCCCTGCTGGATCATGACTATGCTGCCCGTAATATCCGGAGCAATCGCTATGGCGATGCCTTCTCCCACCACGTTTTCCGTCAACAATGGCCGCCCACTTTCTCGCCCATGGGCATCCAGCGCCGAAGCAAGCTCTACTGCTCCCGTTACCTCCAGCGGCACACCATTAAAATAATGCAGGGGTATTTCCAAGTGAGAGAAAATGGAATGCGAAGTATCAACAGGCTTCAGATATCCTTCTCCCAAGTTCCCCATTCCGCCGCCAAATGAGGAGAACCCAGATGACTTTATTTGAACGCCCAGCAAATCCGACAACCCGCAAACTCCGGCGACACTGATGATCGAGCCTCCCCTGGTTACGAAATTCCGAACGGCCGACGCAGCCTCGTCCTCCAACGCTGATTCTCCAATAATCAACAGCACACCGATATTGTGAACCTTCTCCGCCAGGTCGTCCGGCTCGACCCGCGAATAACAAAGACCGGCGGAATCTAGAATTTCGTATATATATTCAGCATACTGAACGCTTCGTGAAGCATTATGGGGCGGTGCCGGCATGATGCATACACCGACTGGCGAAAGAATTTGGTTGCGCGTTGTGCTTGCCATGACGAGTCCTTATGCATGCTCAAAATTGAGCGACGAGAATTAATACAGGTTTATAAAAACTAATCTGGATAATGCAAGCTATGAATGCACCTGCAAATGAAAACGAACTGGAACACTTATTATCTGAGCCTCATCCTGAAGTTATAGATTTAATGCGCCGGCTGGACGGTGATATTATGCTGTTAGGGGTTGCCGGCAAGGTGGGCCCCAGTCTGGCTCGGCTGGCCCTTCGCGCTTGCGAAGCTGCCGGAGTGACTAAGCGAGTAATCGGTGTTGCCAGGTTCAGCGATCCGGCTCAAAAGGCCGCTCTGGAAGCTGACGGTGTAGAAACCATTGTCTGTGATTTGTCGGACGCGGCCCAGGTAGCCGCTTTGCCTCAAGTAAAGAACATCATTTTTCTGGCGGGGCGAAAGTTTGGTGATGTGGGCAGTGAACCCCTCACCTGGATCATGAATGTTATTGTTCCAGCTAATGTTGGGCAGACTTTCAAGGACTCTCGAATTATCGCTTATTCAACCGGCTGCGTTTATGAACTCTTGCCGGCGGAAGCTCCGGGATCAATTGAGTCCGATCCGCCCGCACCTGTGGGCGAATACGCCAACTCCTGCCTAGGCCGCGAGCGCATGTTTGAATACTATAGCCAGAAATATGGCAATCCCGTCCTGCAGTTCCGCCTGAACTATGCGGTCGATCTCCGCTATGGAGTATTGCCCGATATTGCTCGCGCCGTATGGGAAGACCGTCCGGTCAGCCTGGCGGTTCCTGCTTTTAACTGCATTTGGCAGGGCGATAACAACAACCGCACTCTGCTTTGCCTTGAGCATGCTGCCAGCCCCGCAGCGATCATGAATATCACGGGTCCGGAAAAACTGTATACGCGGGACGTGGCCGAGGAATTTGGTCGCCTGTTTGGCAAACAGGTCTCCTTCATCGGCGAGCCCGGTGATAAGATGTTTCTGAATGACGCAAGCCGCTCTGTAGAGCTTTTTGGTCCACCGAAAGTTTCGGCAGAGGAGCTCATTCGCCTCTGCGCCGATTGGATTCGTGGCGGAGGGCGTGATCTTAACAAACCAACTCATTTCCAGGTCACTGATGGTCAATTTCTGGATGAATCCGCCGATTCCAAAGGAGCCAAGTAAATTGTCGTTGCCAATGCCCAAACCGGAGATTCTGGAGCTGCTGCGCCGCGGCGTAGTTATCCCTGCCACTCCCCTCGCCCTCACAACAGAACGCAAGCATGATGAGCGCCGTCAGCGTGCCTTGTACCGCTATTACGCGGCTGCAGGCAGTGGCGGTGTGGCTGTGGCTGTTCACAGCACTCAGTTTGAAATCCGGGAGCCCCAGCATAACCTGCTCAAGCCCGTCTTGGAAATTGGTGCCGAAGAACTCGCCAACGCGAAATTTACCGGTGGTCGTCCCATCGTTAAAATTGCAGGTGTGTGCGGACC
Organism: uncultured Candidatus Sumerlaeota bacterium; assembly: GCA_964444305.1. Lineage (GTDB taxonomy): Bacteria > Sumerlaeota > Sumerlaeia > Sumerlaeales > Sumerlaeaceae > JAKFFN01. Next base: position 28,695 of record CAYUGQ010000011.1, on the reverse strand, counting down.
AACAGGTCAGGCGGTTCGGGAAGCTCAGCTTGCGACCGATCTGGGTTATGATACAGGCCTTCTAAGTCTTGCGGCCTTGAAGGAAGCTACTGAGGACGAGATGATTCAGCACTGTCATGAAGTCAGCAAAATCATCCCCATCATCGGTTTTTATCT
>CAYUGQ010000011.1:0-28439 GCA_964444305.1 uncultured Candidatus Sumerlaeota bacterium | reverse complement strand
TGATTCAGCACTGTCATGAAGTCAGCAAAATCATCCCCATCATCGGTTTTTATCTTCAGCCGGCAGTGGGCGGCCGCGTTCTTCCCTATAGCTTTTGGCGACGGTTTGCAGAAATCGAAAACGTGGTTGCTATTAAGATGGCACCGTTTAATCGCTATCAGACATTTGATGTTGTTCGAGGCGTGGCTGACGCTGGCCGGGAAAATGACATCACGCTGTATACGGGCAACGACGATAATATTATCGCCGACCTTTTAAGCCCTTACGTAATTCGTACCTCTAATGGAGAATATAAGTCCCTGCGTATTCGAGGCGGACTGCTGGGTCAGTTCTGTGTGTGGACTAAAAAAGCTGTCGAGCTTCTAGATGAGATCCACGCAATCGTATCACAAGCTGACAAGCAAGGTTCATCAGGTACTGGAGGCACGGTTCCGATGGAGATGCTTCGCAAAAACATCGAAATGACCGACGCCAATGCGATCATTTTTGATGCCGCCAACAACTTCGCCGGCTGTATCCCCGGCATCCACGAAATCCTTCGTCGTCAAGGCTTGCTGGAGAACATACTCTGCTTAAACCCTCACGAAGTCCTTTCGCGAGGCCAGAGCGAAGAGCTCGACCGCATCCAGCGCTCTTATCCCTGGATGCAAGATGATGAGTTCGTTAAGCAGGGTCTCGAAACCTGGCTAGCCGGGTAACTTCGCACTACTTTCGTCCCGGGTTGTTTCAAACCAGCCCGGGGCTTTTTTTTGTTTCTTGCAGATAGTGTGACCGGTTCTGTCACACCCTCCTGATAATAGGTAGCAGAACAAATCCGGAGGGATCGAACAATGACTAATTCTGCACCTGACAATTTTTCCCAGATCAACCGGCAGTTAAACCCTGTTGGTTGTGGCGGCCGATTTCACACAAACGTCCACCGGGCTCACAGAAACGGTGCCGCTGACCACCTTCAGCAACTCCCGGTTGAAGCAACCCCACTTCTCATGGCTCAGCGCATCGCCATGGAGTCTCATCCAGTTCTGTGCGTTTGCGAAAATTACCAGGCCGCTCAGCGCCACTTTGTTGAGGCCACTGCCGCTGCTGATAACAAACAACAGCAAATCATGCTGGTGCATGAAATGATGCCGCTTTATCAGCAGGAATATCAGCTCGAATGCCTTCGTGCCCTTCGCGACTATGCTTTGGACTGCCGCCCTGTCGTGTTTACATCCGCTGCATTTTATTACGAGATGGAGCTTCGCACCCCGGAATTATTAATCGATCTGGAAATGATAGAGGTCGGAAATCTTCCGCCTGCCAGAATCCGAGACGAATCTGAAACGGTCCCCACCATCACGTGCATTTGTCTGCGCGTGGGTGCCGGCGACCGCTGGGTATTGATGGATCACGAAAATGCCGCTGTTATTTCACCTACTGGGCCCCCCTCGCAGGATCTGGCTCGCAGACTTCTCAATCATACCGTGCATATAAGCGGTGAGCGTATTGCCCCTTATCTCGCCATGATGTTTGACGTGCCCAGCATTTGGAAAAGCAATCCCGAACTTGCCCAGTGTGCCCTTCTTATTTTCCGAGACGACGAGTGTCCAACCGGATGTTTCCAGCCCGGCATACCCCGTCGGATCGTCTGGAACGACCTTCTCGGCATTGTCTTTCAGGATTGATTGAACAGGTGGGTTGTCAGGTCTCTCATCCAGATTACTTCGCTTATCAGTTGGAAGTGCCCGGGCTAATCAAAGATCAGTGGAAGGCTCGGCGCACTTGTAGGCACAGGGGTGCTGTAACTTTCAAAGGCGACGCGATGTCTCTCCATAACTATGATAGCAAGCTGATCCGGTGCCAACACCCTGGCCATCGACCCGAAACCGAGAATGCGACTAATGAGGCTTTCATTTACTCCAACCCTCAACCGCACCACAATGCCCGCCTCCTGCTTTTCCACACGCTGAGAAGAGTGCAGGGGATGGTCTTCAATATAGCTTTGTAAAACGGGATCGAGCCAAAGGATGATACGCTCTGGACGAGCATGAAACACACCGAAAGTTTCTTCGGCATGCTTCTGCATGTCAAACTCCCATTCGTTCTTAAAGCGTTCATTTAGAACATCAACATTCTGAAACCGCTTAAGGTTAAACGTACGCATCCCTTTACGTTTGAAGCAAAATGCCACGAGATAACGCGTCCCGTTTACTGTCCAGATATGCAAAGGAGCCAGAATGCGCCCCTTTGTGCTTTTTCCGGCCGCATTTTTGTAGCTCACGGAAATTTTGCGGTTATTGGAAATTGCATCCATAATATGCTGAGCATGACCAGCGCCCTTGTTTCTGGTATCCCCTGCTGGCCTGGGTGCGGCATAAAAGCGTTCTTTCAGTAGCTCCATCTGTTCGCGGAATTGTGGCGGACGGCTCTGGAGGATTTTCTCGGTAACAGCGGAAAATGACTCCGAAATAAAATCTGACGAGCCCCGAAATTCCGTTTCTGCCAGCATGATGGCAAACAGTTCAGTAGGCGTAAGCGGCAAAGGGGTATGTTGGCGCACAGACTCTGCGACTTTCCAGACAGTGCTTTGCCCGACCTTCTCCGAATAGATAGCAAATCCTGCTGCCTGAAGGGCGGCCAGGTCACGTCGGACATTTCGCTCACTGCATTCGGCTTCCTCAGCAATTTGGTTCAACCTTCGTCCATACATGCTGTTTTCCAAATACATTAAAATGCGCCACTGACGGGCAAGTTGCTCACCGCGCATTCCCAACCCCCTGCTTTTTGTTTACGCTCTGCGGCGCTTGTTCTTACTAATAAAATAAATTGTCCCGCCTGCAAGACCCAGCAGAACAATTATTCCCGCTGGTAAAATTAATCCGGTACTCAAAGAGCGTCGGTCAGGACCATATTTTAGACCTTCGGCTAGCGGGTCCGCCGGGGCAATCCCTGCAATTTGGCTGATAGAATCAGTCGTGCTGACGGTGTCTTCGCTGGAAGTCCACTGTGATTTCGCCCGCTGGAGCGCCGCCTTTGCCCGTGTCTTGCGGTTATCAAAGTTCTTCTGCCAAGACTGGCCCCATTGACCATTGCGGCTGTAGTTCACGCCCAGCGTTAAAACTGGCGCAGCTTCTGTTACCGGTGGAAGGTCGACCGGCAGCGCTACCGACGAAAGCGTAAATTCCGTCTCATTCCACACAATCATGGTTAGCTGACCGTTACCCGTAAGGTTCCCGGCAGGAGTAAAGGTTGTGGGCACCGGAACATCGGCAATTCTTTTAGGGGTCATGTTTTGATCGAGAGGTTGCCACACAAATGCAACACCTTCCGAATCCACCGCCACAACCGCTTTTTCTCCATTTCGAAGTGTCAGCGGAATCGCTGGTGAAAACGGCGGATGCTGGGTGGAAAGCTGATTTGGATCTATATCCAGGAGAGTTTTTTCACCGGCCAAATCATTCCCCAGGTATCGGGCCGCAACGGTGGAATTGGCTGTCGAAACGAGATCTGGCGAGGGATCGCTGTTAACTTCGCCCAGAAGCAGGTGGCCTAGAGAATTGCCATAAGCGCTCGTTCGAACATATGGCTGGATCGCTTTTTGACCAGCCGCCGGATCCCATTTAAAAAAATGAAGGGTCGATCCGACGCCAAAACCGAAAATGGGATCACCGCTTTCTTGCAAAGGGCCCATTGCAGCCACAGTGGAAGCCACGGTATTTTGAGGGATCCTATACAAAAACCGCTCCGGGGTCGCGGTTGGGTCCGGCGATAAACTAAGCAGTTGCACGAGACCCGTTTCACTCATGAGCAGGATTTCCGGCCAGCCATCATGATTCAGATCTGCAGTGGACGGCGGATGGGTCATTGCTCCTGCGATGGAAACGGCTACCGCGTCAGTGGTTTCGGCATCAATACGAAAAGTTTCCCGCACAAGACCATCGGCAGTAAGAGCAAATCCCGCCACGAACCCGGCAGCGTCGGCAAGGATTAAGCTGTCGCCAGCAGGCTGAGCAGCAATTGAAGGCGCAGTGACAAAGCTAAAGTCCGTGTGATGCTCAGCCAGCAGTTCACCACTGCCGGGCCACACAAAATATACCGTTCCATTAATCGATCCAAAGGCCAGGATAGGGGCACCATTGCCCATAAAATCTCCTAAAACGGGTGCGGTCAACGCATCTTGACCTAAAGAGATTTCCCACAACGGCTTTAAACTGTCGGCAGCAAAGCAGAAAACGTTTCCCGTCGTGTCAGTGGCAAACACTTTAAAAACCGGATCGTCTACCAGTTGCCAGGCTGCCAGCTCATTCAACCGGTGACCTTTAAGCGTGCGCGATTTTACAGTGGCGGTCTCCTGACCTGTCGCGGCCATAGTCAAAAGCGCAACTATTCCTGCGCCCATGGCGCGTTTAACCATGGCTGAAATTCCATCGGGAAAGTGCAGGCTATACATTATTGAGAAAGTTACGATTATAAGGAGCAAAGCTCAAGGGAAAAGTTCCTCGCTCCGCAGCCCAAATCTCAGGGAGTTTCCCGAACCAGCGCGTCTTCCGCTGGCATCCTCTCGTCCTGTAAGGCATAGACGCGAGCATCGTAAAATTCGGAATAGCCGCAAAGAGCACAACTAACCACATAGAATTTTGGAGAGACCTGACCTGAAAAAATGGCCAGGATACGCGCCATAGGCAATACCACTGTATGAATGCGGGAGCTTTTCCCACGGCACTTCATACAGCAAAATCTTTCGCGCAGGCGGTTTTCCACGTTTTGCATAAATCTGGTCTTCGATGCCCATAGAAGGCTTGTCAATCGGGAAACTTCAACGGAGTGAAAGGACAAAGAAAAAGAGGAAAAAGCGGATGGTGGGCCTGGGTAGATTCGAACTACCGACCTCACCCTTATCAGGGGTGCGCTCTAACCAACTGAGCTACAGGCCCGGTCCATTTGCGACGCTTCATCTCATGTCGCGTGCGATTGCCTTTTACTCATAACGCCCCGTTTCATTCCCCATTACGAGGGATTTTTTGCATTACTGATAACCATAGTTAGGCTGCATGGGTCTGTAATACTGAGGAGCATTATATTGCTGGGTATTATACTGCGGCGGATACTGCTGGCCGGTATCGTACTGGGCCTCCGGATCGGCAGGAGTGTCATTGGAACTGGTTGCCACTCTCCGTCCGCCGCCGTGATGGCCACAGGTCGTGGTAGGCTCTGTTCCAGTTTTAAAAGCGACGTCCTTATAAACATTGGTGCATCCCGATGCGACCAAGCGACCGCTGGAAGCGCACATATCCCGGAAGGTCACTCCCGCAGGTACTGTAAACTTCTGTTGCCAGTCGGTACGAGTTTCGAGAATACGATCCATCATTGCCACCCAGATCGGTCCGACGACCCGGCCACCGGTCATTCTTGGTCCCAGGCTGCGTGGCTGATCGTAGCCTACGTTAATCACGAGAGTAACATCAGGAGTATAGCCTGCAAACAATGCGTTGTAGCTGTCGTTTGTCGTTCCGGTTTTGCCAGCCACATCAGGTATTTTGCGTCCCTTGCCACGTTGCTCCTCCACCCATTTGCCGACTGTGGATTTAGCAGTTCCACGCATTACAGCATCCGTGAGAATGCGTGAGGTCATATAGCCCGCTTCCGGGGATAGAACCTGATATTCCTCCGGTTTAACAAAGCGTGTGTCCGACGAATTCTTACTGCTGAACAGGCGCTTAATAGGGGTAGGTTTATAGCCAACACCATTATTAGCAAAAACTGCATAAGCAGCCGCAAGTTCCAGCGGAGTCACGTCTTCCGTACCCAGAGAAACTGGTGCCACCCGCGGGATATTCCAGTTTGATGGTCGGCTTAGCAGGTTGAAGTTATTATAGATTTTAATCGACCGTTCGCTTCCCAGAGCTGTGAAAAGCTTAACAGTGCTGACGTTTCGGGAATGAACCAGCGCCTGATAAAGTGAGTTGGCGCCATAATAGCGGCTTTCATAGTTTTTCGGAGTCCAAGACCCAATACTGAACGGCTCGTCCACAATGACTGATCCGGGCGTCCAGCGAGCTTTGCCGTTTTCTTCCACGTCCAGTGCCCCGGCAAAGAGTAAGGGCTTCCAGACGGACCCAGGCTGACTGCCACCCTGGAAAGCGCGGTTGTATTCGCCGTTGTTGGCCGAGTCATTGAAATCATCCCCACCAACCATGGCCAGGATCTCACCCGTCTTATTATCGAGAAGCACCGCCCCACCCTGCACGTGAGCCTTATCGTAAAGATAAGCTTCCATAGACTTGTTAGGACCACCATTCAGGCTGGCGATATAAACATCCACAAGTCCGCCACGCTTAATGATCTTCTCGGGGTGGAAATAAGGCAATTTTTCGGGCAAAGGGACTCGCGCGCTACGTCCACCGACACTGACGCGGATATACTCGTCGCCAACTTCTGAGATGCGGGCCAGCCGGCGCTGGCCAGCCACCGCATTGCGCTCTTCCTTGCCCAGGCGTTCTTCTTTCTGACCTTCCGACTCTAACTCTACCTGACGAAGTGCCTTGCTCATCTCCTCCTCCAGAATGGTCTGGAGTTCGAGATCGACCGTTGAAATCACCTGGTAAGCTTTTTGCCCCAAATCCTGCTGAGTCTGAAGGTTGTTTTCCTTCACGAGCAAGTTACTGACGTAGCTGACGAAATAAGGCGCGACCGTCTTTGGGCGGGCAGGCGGATTCAACTCAATGGGTAAGGAGCTGAGGCGCTTGTACTCGCTCTCGTCTTTGATAAAACCATTGCGCCGCATGTTAAACAAGACCAGGTTTCGCCGGTTCAGAGCGGCCATTTTATTATTAAACGGAGAAAGACTGGATGGCGCTTTAGGCAGGCCGGCCAGCATGGCCGCTTCCTGAATGTTAAGGTCTTTTACGTCCTTGTTAAAATAAACGCGGCTGGCTTCCTGGATGCCATAAGCACGGGATCCAAAGAAGATTTCGTTCAGATAAAACTCAAGAATTTGGTCTTTGGAAAAATCTCGCTCAATCTGCATGGCGAGAAAAACTTCTTTAAGCTTTCGTGTAAAATTCTTTGAGCGATCATCCAGCACGATGTTTCTCGCCACCTGCATGGTGATGGTGCTGGCCCCCTGGGCCCGACCGCCGCTTTTCAGGTTCTCTGCGATCGCACGGCCGATACCCCGGATATCAATTCCAAAATGTTTATAAAACCGCTCATCTTCGATAGCTAGAAAAGCCTGCTGAACATGAAGCGGAATCTCGTTAATGCGTACGACTTCGCGGCGTTCTGTTGAGAACTCACCGATCTGACGATTACCTGTCCGATCATACACGCGAGCGATCTCCGGCGGACTGTAGTTTTCAAGATCGGTAATAGGTGGAAGGTTTTCGAGATACCCGATTAGAGCACCAACTGCCATTCCCCCGCCGAGCACGCCCAAAAGTAATACAACCAGAAAAATCGTAAGCCACTTTCGAAAAAGTGGATGCATGGCTTTCATCAGAAACTATACTCCCGTCGTTCCAGATTCCGTAGTAATAATTTCATCCCGGGACGCGAACAATTCATCTCAGGCCTTGTGAAATCGAATGTTTCCCTTGACGGCACCTTGTGAATCACGCCGTCAGGACAGCTTTTGGAGAGCCAATTATGACCATCTCTGTTAATCCCTGGATCGCCGAAATGACGGGCTATGTGCCTGGTGAACAGCTAAATGATCCTGAAGTCATCAAACTTAACACCAACGAACTGCCCTATCCCGCAGCTCCGGAAGTAAGTCAGGCGGTAATCGCGGAAACCGAGCGCGGCATCTTTAACAAATATCCCGATCCCACCTGCCAGCCTCTGCGGCAGGCAATTTCCCAGCGACTGGGAATTTCACCAGACGAGATCGTGGTTGGGAATGGCTCTGACGAAATCTTGCGCATGATTATTCATGCCTTTGCAAAACCCGGTGATTCCATTGCCATGTGCAGTCCGACGTATACTCTGTATACGGTTTTGGCGGCTATGTTTAATGTTTCTATCGAAAATCACACGGCCGATGCCCCAGCCTTTTCCTTGCCGGAATCGTTTATCGAGGCCCCTGCAAAGATTCTCTTCCTTCCGAACCCGAATCCGCCCATCGGGACGTTTTACTCCGCCGCCGACCTGGAGTGCCTCGCAGCGGCTGATCCTGATCGCCTGGTCGTGATCGATGAAGCCTATGTCGATTTCGCGCCTGTTAGCGGTCTCGAAATTTATCGCAAGTACGACAATGTCGTGATTTCGCGGACGTTTTCGAAAAGCTATTCCCTGGCTGGTCTTCGCGCCGGTTTTCTCATCTGCCGGCCGCGCCTTGCAGAAGCCCTGAATCGCATTCGTGATTCATACAACGTCAACCGCCTGACACAGGCCGCAGCGTTGGCCGCATGGAACGCGCAGCCGTATTATGACGAGATCATAAGTACGATCAAAACCGACCGAGCCTGGTTAGCTGAGGAGCTTAAGACAAGAGGCTTCAACGTACACCCCAGCGAGGGCAACTTTATATTCGCCCGTCGCACCGGGGCTGAAAAGCTTTATCAGGCCCTCAAAGAACGCAAAATTCTGGTGCGATATTTTGACGCCGCTGGCCTGAGTGATGGCATCCGGATCACCATTGGCACCAGAGAAGAACTGGAGCGCCTGCTTCAGTTGGTTGACGAAATCGACGGGCGGCAGACCGACCCAAACTAACAGCCGCTCATGACTTTACTGCGCGGTACTGAAAGCGCCCTGGTCCGCCGTGTTAATTTCGGGAGTTTCATCCAGCTCTGCCTGAATGGACTCTGCTGTCGCAAAACTTTCCTGAACAAACGGCTTTGTATAATTCGTAGTTTTTTCAAGAATAGCCAGCTTGAAAAACCCACCAATACCCAAGCGCTCCACATGTCTGGTTTCAAGTCCGGGTGTTTCTAAGATAGGCCGCAACTTGAAGGTGATATCTGTAGCCACCAGGCGTGCGACGGCATTGGCAGCTTTCAGTGCGACCGATGGCTTGCGGTCGTCATCCAGAAATTTATTAAGGATGACAAGGCGTCCGCCCGGTTTGGTTACGCGAATCGCTTCCTGAACGGCCTTTTGTGGATCAGGGATAACGGCCAGCACAAAGTGCAATATGACCACGTCAAAACTCTCATCATCATAAAGCAGTTTTTGCCCGTCCATGATCTGAGCGTCGACGTCCATGCCAAGCCTCTCAGCTCGATTGGTCAGACGTTTCATCATTGCCGGACAAATGTCCACGGCTTTCGGGCGGGATGCTCGTGGCAGATAGGGCAAATCCAGCCCAGTTCCTGCTCCCAGGATCAGGATGTTTTCATTTTCCTGTATGTTTGCCAGCGATAGCGATTGCCGACGTTTGTCTTCTAAGACCGAAACCAGAATATCATAAAAGGGTGCCCAAAGGGCGTAAAGGTGCCGGTACCAGGTTGTCCAATTCATTAGTGCCTTCCAACGTAAAGGTTGCCAGTGATGTTAACCAGTTTCGTTCCTATGGTGACGTGTTAAGCTCATGAGCCACTCTTTCCCGATTCTTCCAGAAATGGATAATCAGTGTATCCCTGGGGTCCGGGCGCGTAAAAGGTCTCTGCATCGGGCTCGTTGAGGTGGGCGCCTCGGATAATTCGTTTCGGCAGATCAGGGTTCGCAATAAACAGCCTCCCGAATGCCACCGCGTCTGCAGCGCCTGTTTCTACGACGACCTGCGCCGATTCACGTGTAAAGGCTTCGTTGGCGATAAACACACCGCGGTAATGCTTGCGGATGTGGACTCCGATATAGTCATCCGTTAGAGCTTCCCTGGAACAGATAAATGCGATGTTCCGTTTTTGGGCTTCCCGGGCAACGTATGTATAAAGAGCAACCGGGTCCGAATCTGAAATTGTGGCGTTATTGGCCGGCGATAAGTGCAGACCCACCCGATCTGCGCCCCATACGTCGATAAGTGCGTCTAGACTTTCCATTGTGAAACGAGTGCGGTTGTCAATGGAGCCGCCGTATTTGTCATTTCGATGATTAGCACCGTTTTTCAAAAACTGCTCCGGCAAATAACCGTTTGCACCATGTAGTTGCACACCGTCAAAACCCGCCCGTTTTGCATTTTCTGCCGCTCTTGCATAGTCATCAATAATTCCTGGAATCTCGTCGAGATCAAGTGCACGCGGCGTACAATAGGGGCGCATCGGTCGCAGTTGTCTCACATGACCGTCGTGGGCTATCGGGCTTGGCGCCACCGGCAGTTCACCATCAAGGTAAAACGGGTCCGACACCCGGCCGACGTGCCATAACTGCATCACAATTTTTCCGCCTGCCTTGTGGACCGCTTCAGTAACAGCTTTCCAGCCGGTAACTTGCTCTTCTGTCCAAATCCCCGGCGTATCCGGATAGCCCACAGCCATAGGTGAGATGGCCGTGGCTTCCGTGAGAATAAACCCTGCCGATGCGCGCTGGCGATAATACTCCAACATCATCTCATTTGGGACGCGGCCCTCATCTGCTCTGCACCGCGTGAGCGGCGACATGATGATGCGGTTGGAAATTTCCAAAGAGCCAATTTTGAGGGGATCCTGCAGTGAAGGCATAGCGAGTCCTGTTTTTCGTGATGGTGAAATATCATATCAAATTGTTAGACCTATCGTTAATTCCTGAAGGATAGCAAGTGCTGTGCAATGGACCATTTCTCCGCCGTACCAAGACGGTTCTCTGATCAGGGTTGACGATAATTATTTAGAGCGGGCACGACCTTAAAATGGTTTGGAGAAGGAACCTGATTTCGGAGGAGTGTGTGCAAGTATGCGTTTAAAATCCTATGCTTATATTATCCCCGTGGCTATAGCTGTTGCCGCCGCTACTAACCCTGCGTTTGCCTTAAAGAAGAACTATACACTGGACGAAACCCGTGTGAACGAGATTGCTGCATCGCTGTCAGCACAACCGTCCGGTCCGGGACGCCCAGCCTCGGACAGAGCCTTTTGGGAGGCCCTGATAAGTGAAAACTTCATCAAAACGTCGATCGAGCGGGCGGACCAGCTTCGGGACAAAGAAATCGGTCCCATCCCGGACGATCTTTACCTGGAATACTCCCGAAATGGCAATCGCAGTAATTATCAACAAGTGGCTACTGAACGGCGAAATCGCTTAGCCCCGCTGGTGCTGGCTGAGTGCGCAAAGAATACCGGCGAGTACATGCCGGCAATCCACGCGGTAATCAAAGCCCTCTGTGAGGATCGCACCTGGGTCTTGCCGGCTCATGACAGAAATCACCAGAACTTTAACCGGACCCGGGTAACCATTGACCTCGTCTCTTCATTTGCAGGCTGGGAACTGGCCATCGCGGATTACCTGCTCGGCGACAAACTCGACGACGACGTTCGCTCCAAACTGCGCGCAGAGGTCAATCGTCAGGTGATCAAACCCTATCAAGACATGATCCGCGATAAGCGATCAAACGATCGCTGGTTTGCTTATACCAACAATTGGAATCCCGTGTGCTTTGCTGGCTGCACAGGGGCCGGTATGATCCTGGTTGAATCCGCCGAAGAGCGGGCCGAGATGATCGCCGCGGCGGAATATTATCAGCAGTTTTTCCTTCGCGGATTTACAGACGATGGTTATTGTTCCGAGGGTGTTGCCTATTGGAATTATGGTTATGGACGCTTTGCCCAAATGGCCGAGAATTTTCGTGAAGCAACGAACTCAGCCGTTGATCTTTTCGCCATGGAAGGTGCGGCAGAACCGGCCGCATATGGCGCACGCATTTCGATCATTAATGGAGTTGTTCCCGCTTTTTCAGATTGCCCTATAAACTCCCGACCAACGCCTTGGCTTTTGCAGATGCTGAATGAAGTTTACGGCTGGAACCATCCGGGCTATAGCAAAGCAACAGGCGTAAACGTACCCTCCAATTCTCTTGTTGATGCCATGCTGATTCACCAGTGGACTGAATCAAACCGTCCTCCTGTTAAAGGAGTAGACGTCGCAGGATCATCGGAACTACGCACGACATTTGACGAGGCAGGAATCTTTATCCTTCGGCCCCGAGATGCGTCCAAGACACCGTTTGCCGTATCTTTCAAAGGTGGAAATAACGCCGAGCTTCATAATCACAATGACGTTGGCGCCTTCACCCTGGTCGTTGGCGATCAGCCATTAATTCTCGATCCCGGCCGGGAAAATTACACCCGCCGGACCTTCAGTGCGCATCGATACGAAAGCAAGCTCCTGAACTCTTATGGCCATCCGGTACCCGTGGTTGGCGGTGCACTTCAGTCCACCGGAAGCCAGGCCATGGGCCGGATTACTCATAACGACTTTTCTGACAACGTGGACAAAGTAACCATGGATATTACATCGGCCTATGAAGTTCCCGCGCTGACAAGTCTGATCCGGACATTTACTTATGATAGAACAAACAGCGGGTCGCTAGTGATCACTGACACAGTTGAATTCTCAGAGGCGACCAGCTTCGAAACGGCTTTAATCAGCCTGAGTGAGTTTCAGACCGACCCATCCGGAAGCCTGTCCGTGACGCACAATGGCCAGACTGTGAATGGAGTTATCGAAAGCTCGAGCCCCTTCACATTTTCCACGGATATTATCGAAGAGGACGCCCCCGTGAAACCGCATCGGCTCGCGATTAAGCTAATCGAGCCCGTCACGTCCGCCACAGTGACAGTCAGGTTTCGGCCTGGCATTTCCTCTAAGTAGTCGTGCCATATTAGTCATCATTATCCGACACAGGACTAACCTTAATATCCATCGTAGGCCGAGCAATCGAAAATCCGGCGGCGTGAAACTCACGCTGGATGCCGCTGACAATTTGGTGTTTGGCGTCCAGCATATTATCGCCGCTGGGAAGATGAGCAAGCAGGAGGAAATCTACACCCTGAACCGTAGGCTTATCAATGGCTGCCATGGGAGCCGGATCTGTTAGAACATACGGACAATTGCGAGTGACTTTCAGAATGATCTCCCGAGCCTTGTCCAGATCTGCACCATGGGAAACTGGGATCGTCATGGCGATGCGCTGCATGGAATCAATCAGTGTCCAGTTGAGCACCGTGTTAGTGATCAGGTCCTTATTAGGGATAATCAATATCTTGTGATCCCAGTTACGAACTGTCGTAGCACGGATCCGTATCTGCAGCACGCGGCCCGATTCGCCGTTAACCGTAACGACGTCTCCAACCCGGATGGGCCGCTCAAACAGAAGAATTACCCCTGAAACAAAATTCGCAAAGATCTCCTGCAGACCAAACCCAAGTCCCACCGAAACCGCCGCAAGAAGCCACTGAATCTGGCGCCACTGGAGACCCATGAGATGGAGGATATAACCGGCAGCAACAATGAACAGTACGTAACGGAACAGGGTGTTAAATGCGTATTTTTCACCGGCAGCGATACCAAGCCGTTGATAAATACTGATATCGAGAAGTCCCGGTATGTTTTTCAAGGCCACGACGACGGCCACACATACCAGAACGACTAGCAGCATATCTACCAGCGTGACCGGCACAAGGCGGTCTACGGCCCGGATAGCACCCGTTCCCGGATCGATTTCATTAATCGATCGGGACACATTCCATAACTCTACCGAATTCAGATAGTTCAGAGCAGGCAAAACCTCAGCCCAGATTCCCCATAGAGCTATAAGAAATACACCAGCCACCACCACCCGTAAAAGGTGGCCTGCCTGTTCACTGATGGCGGCAATATCTAGCATTGGCTCCGGCGGCGCGGCAGTGCCGGCAGCCCCGGCTGCACCATCACCCTCGGCGCTGGCCTGTGCAGCAGCAGCCTCTCTGCGGCGGCGGGCTTCATCAATGGCGAGGCGGCGACGCTTTACCAGAATCCAGAAAAATGCAGTTTCCGATAAAACGACCAGCCCTAATAGAATCCAAAAAGTTAAGTGAAGTCGGCCGGAGAGTTCGACGACTGTGTACATATACCCCAGCAATGCCCCAACCAGCAACGCAACAGGAGCTCCAATGGCACCGAACGAAATGACGTACCGGAGACGATATCGCAGGGTTTTATCCCGATAGAAATCAGACCCCCTGAAAATGCTGCGTCCGGGCCAGAAAAGCTGGAACGCAAACCAAGCCACCCCCGCCAGCACAATAACGAGCAGAAAACGGGTCGCCTCGATAGCAGGTTCGCTGTCCAAAACCTCCCACATTCTCAGCAGAATCACTGCCGGCACGAAGGCCCAGCGCATAACTTTGAAAAGCCGTCGCAGTTGACGCAATGTCAGATCCCGCCAGACATAAAACACCTCTGCCACGCCGCCGATCCGAACGATTACCCAGGCATATTCCACACAAAACAAAACCCAGCCACCAACAACGAGGCCGTCTGCGAGAGCACTGACGGCCAGCGGCACTTGACCTGAACCGGCCAGCGGGGCCCCCAATGCAACAAGCACCAGCGGACCCGGGAGTACATAAAGGGCTCCATACAGCAGACTGGACGCGAGATTAGAAAAACTTGCGAGACGGCTTTTCGCACCTGTCGCCAGACACCCCGACAGGCGAGTTTTCCACTTTCTGTGAAAGCCAAAGACAAGCAGCAGAAATATAGCGCCCAGACCATAGGCTACAGGCTGAGAACGCCCCTGATCTTTAAAGGCTTTCCCGTATTCCACAAATAGGGAAGGACGCAGTAAACTGCCGATGGCTGAAACAGCCTCCTGAGGACTTTTCAAAGAAACCCGGCTTGTATTGGGGAGCCAGAAAATTCGCTCATCAATGAAGGCTTTAAAGGCTGTGGAAATACGAATCAGTTCTTCTTCAGTAGAGTTCAAATCGACGAGGGTTTGAAACAGGGAATCATAGGCCTCAGCCGTTTTTTCAAGGTATTCGCGGCGAGCCTCAAGAAGGTGAGAAACTTCATTGCGAACAGCGCGACCGGCAGAAGTCTGCAGGTCAAGCCCGGCACGCGTGGCAAGATCACGCGCCATTCTTTCCGGATTGGCCAGCTCATCCACTCTTTCGCGCGTCTCCAGCAGAGCCAGATTAACATCAGCGACGCGGTCCCCCAGAGATTTCAATTCTTCCTGGTGGGTTCGCATGTTGGGAAGCTGTTTGCGGTGACGGCGCAAAATGGTACCAAGAGCATCAGAATAGCCGACAGAGTCAAACTTGTTACGAAGGTTCATGTAGGTGGCGGAAGTCTGTTCGGCCTCTTGTCGAAGAATTCGAAGACGTTCCTGGGCAGCCTCCTGTCGCTCCACGACAGCTCCCAGGTCCATAATTGCCGTTATGCTGGTATTTTCCGACGCCACTGATTGTACAAGGGAGTGTGAGGTGCTGGTATCCCGCACCGCTTCCTGCAATTGACTTGCCGTTGCGGTTGCTTCTCTTCGGCGAATATCGGCCTGGTATGTCTCCAGCATCTCAATATCGCCCTGACGCTCCTCAATAAGCCGCGTAAGTAACTGGCGCGCGGCAGGTAAAAGTTCTTCCCGTGCTTGATACCGGTTCTGCTCTGCCAGTAGGGCAGACGTTTGGGCATCTGCCGCAGCCAGCCGCGCCCGTTCCATGATTTGCCGGGACCGGGCCAGCAGAGGGTCATCCGATCCTCCATCGGCGCGCAAAGCAAGGGAGGCGTCCTGCTGTTTCTGTCGGGACTCGGCCAGTTCTCGCGGGATCACCTCAGAGCGAGTTTGCCGACGCTGTTGCTCGCTTTGCACTTCCGCCAGTTGCTCCTGCAAATTTGCCAGTTCGGCCCGCTTGGAGGCAAGCATCTGCTCCAGCCCTTCAGCCGTGATTGTTGTGGGCAGATCAAGAGCAGTAGTTTCCTTGTCCTCCAGGCGGACAAGTGCTTCTCGAACAGCCTGGAACTGACTTGCCGCTTCACGAACAGGAGCTTCATGCTGGCGCGTTTCTGATGTGAATCGGTCGCGCAATCGAAGTTGTTCTGTGGCTTGATTTAATAACTCGGAAGTGGCAGTGCCCAGTTCCGATTCCGGATCTTCTGCCAGCAGGCGTTCAGCTTCTGTTGAAAGAGCACTGATTTCCGCGCTTATTCCTGCGGCAGGGCTGGTCGTCCGGCTTACGACTGCAGTTGTTGAAAGGTCGGCCACCGGGGCGGCGACAGTTGCTGATTCAGTAGTCTGTGCCTGACAGACCCCTGCCACCAGCGTTAATGCAAAAACAATGGCTCTCAAACTATCAACTATTTTCATAGAGTAGAGATAAGACTCGGCAGCCCAATTCCATTCGCAACAACGACCAGAACTTCATTTTTGCGGCCGGCATTGCCAACGAATCACCATTGCCGTCAGACAGTCAAATCAGGAGTCCCGGCCTTTTCTCCCGGTAATACCGTGCCGTCTTCATCCATAAGGCCAGCCTTTTGCAAAACCACCCGTGCCGCTGGAAAATCAAAGTACTTGTCCGCATCAGAGTGGCTGTCTGTGCCGATGATGAACTCGCCAGCGTGCCGCATCAAGTCCACGACGATCTTCATTAAGCGAGGACCAAAGTGGCCATTAATACTCATCATATTGAACTGAAAAATGCATCCTCTGTCGCGCAATTCCTGGAACAGCCATGGTTGTTCCGGGAGCCACAAATAGCGTTCAGGATGCGCGACAATCGGCGTCAATCCGCGGGCAATCAATTCGTCGATCACCCAAAGGACGTTGTCGCTGCATCGCTGAAACCCCAATTCAACCAGGATAAATCGTCCCTGATCAGCCCAGGTTATCAGTTGACCCTTATCATACAATGCGATCACTCGCTTGCGGAGAAAAACCTCCGTGCCGGGGCGGACGTTCAGAAGGATACCTTCCGCCTGAAGACGATCGTTCAGGCGCTGCACCTGCTCACGGAGAAACTCCGGGTGCACCTTAGTTTCAATAGCCGGGTGAGCACCGTGGGGAGTGGCGATCACCGTTTGGATACCGAGAGATTCCATCCGGCGAGCCATCTTCAGGCTCATTTCCATGTTGCGGCTGCCATCGTCCAGCCCTGGCAAAATATGGCAGTGCGGATCCGTGCGCATCAGGTGTTTGCCCTCTACGCGAGGGTCCAGAATGTCTCCGAACGTCATATTAGATTGTATGCCTTGCAGCCTGTTTGCTTCATTTAGACTCATGAGCCTTCTAAAACGCAAAAAGCCGGCCCAGAATCGGACCGGCTTGCACTAAAATTTGCTTTGTTAAAAATTACTTCTTGTCTGAGCCCTTGTTGAGCCAAGTCATCATGCCGCGCAGCTTTTCACCAACCTGCTCGATCTGATGCTCTTCACCACGGCGACGCAGAGCCTTGAAAGAAGGACGGCCGGCCTGGTTCTCCAGGATCCAGTCTCGGGCAAATTCACCACGCTGAATCTCACCAAGAACTTTTTTCATCTCCTTGCGAACATCGTCATTGATGATGCGAGGACCACGGGTAAGATCACCATACTCTGCAGTATCGCTGATGCTGTACCGCATGTTGCCGATACCTTTTTCGTAGATAAGATCCACGATCAGCTTAACTTCGTGGAGGCACTCGAAGTAGGCAATTTCAGGGGCATAGCCAGCTTCAACAAGAGTTTCAAATCCGCCTTTGATCAGCTCAGTCAGGCCGCCGCATAGAACAACCTGCTCACCGAAAAGATCGGTTTCGGTTTCTTCACGGAATGTCGTTTCCAGCACGCCGGCGCGTGTCGCACCAACACCCTTAGAGTGGGCCAGCGCAATGTCACGGGCTTTACCGGAAGCATCCTGGTGAACAGCGATCAAGCCAGGCACTCCTCCACCTTCAACGAACACACGACGAACCAGATGACCGGGACCTTTAGGCGCGACCATGTAAACGTCGACATCTTTCGGAGGGGTAATAGTTCCAAAGTGAATGTTGAAACCGTGCGAAAAAACCAGTGCCTTGTTGGCTTTCAGGCCTGGCAGAATCTCCTGCTCGTATACCGCAGCCTGCTTTTCGTCCGGCAGCAAAATCTGGATAACGTCTGCCTGCTCAGCAGCTTCTTTTGCGCTGACAGGTTCGAAGCCATGGCTCTTGGCCAGGTCATGGTTGGGGCCACCGGGACGCTGACCAATGATGACCTTCAGACCACTGTCTCTCATATTCTGAGCCTGGGCGTGCCCCTGGCTTCCATAACCGATCACGGCAATGGTCTTGCCCTGTAACAGCGATAAATCGGCGTCGTTATCGTAATACATCTGCACCATGGTATCTGGTTGGCCTCTACATAAAAGTGATGTGCAGCAATTGGCCGTAAAGGCCCACTATGCTGTCATTTCCAAAGATTATCGCACGCCTAATATTCAAAATTGTTTTGCAAGAACCGCCCGATTTTTTAAACTTTTTTATGGCACAGCGCTATTCTGTACCCAAATGAGCAGAACACGGGAAACAACAATGGCTAACCAGGGAGTTAATTTAGTGAAGTACGTCAAACTGGTCATTACCGCAGCATGGTGTATCTTAATACTATCGGTCGGCTCCGCCCAGACCTCCATCACCGCAGAAGGCATCCGAGCCTATAAAATTGACTCGACCGCTCAGTTTACCGCCGGACAATTGGCTGATGCCTACTTTGGTGATCTGGTTCTGGAGAACGACCGCCTTCGCGCCATTATTGCCCGGCCTGGAAAGCCGCAAATGGGAGAAGTCCGCGGCGGAAGCCTCATAGATGTTGTCTCCCACCATCATCCTGTGGATTACATAGCGGCTCTAAATTCAACCGCGGATCCAGCCACAACCGGCGCGCTTGTTATATATGAATCGGCAGATTTCGAATCAAAACAGGAGAATGACAAGCCTGCAGCCTCCGTGGTATTGCGCGGCTACGTTGGGACTCTGGAAGGCCCGCGTACGGATCAGCATGTGAAAGTCGAAACCCGCTACACCCTGGCTGCTGATACCGATCAGATCCGGATAGACACCCAGTTCGATAACAATACCACCTCCCCAGCCTGGCTGCAGCCGGCTGACTTTATTGACTGGGGCGAGGCAAACCTGTTCGTGGAAGGAGCAGGCTATGGCTCCACTACGGAGCCGGTCCATTTCGTCATTGCTCATAAGGACAGCTTTTCCTTAGGTTATTATACCTCCGGTACAGCGCCTATGAAAGGGCATCACTCGGGGCGAAACAGCATCGTTCTCGGCACCGGAGAAGTCCGCGATTTGGCGAACCACCTTGCCGCCAGAAAATTGATTGCCGAAAATGACGACACCCGCGTTCCCAGCCAGTTCACGGGTATGGCCGCTTCAGTCAGACCGGGCCCAGGTCTGGTTGTTCTGCCCGGCACAGAAACCCGATACGGCATCGAAGGCGGTGTCCCTGTTCCTCAGCCCATTTATGTGCCCCGGCAGTTGATTAAAGAGATTGATGGGCAGACAACCCTCTCTCTGCCGAGGAACGGCTCTGGTAATGTTTTTTCTCAACCTGCGTCTGATTTAGCCGCCGACAAAGTGCGCCTCCAACCGGGAGAATCCTTCACCTTCACTCGTTACCTGGTGACCGGCACAGACAACTGGGCACCCATTGCAGAAAAAGTTTATACGGAGAAAAAGATCACCCTCCATCAGAAACTTGGCGTTGTTCTTGAGGCCGGCACTGACAATCCGGTAGCTGGCGCTATCGTTCAATTTAATGCCATTGATCCTATTACGGATCAGGCCATTACCGGCCCGCTGTTGCAGACAGAAACAGGGGCTGACGGAACCTTTACAGCATCTCTGCCCGAAGGAAAGTATACCGCAAGAGCAGTCGCATTGGGCCGCGCTATAGCGAGCCCACCGCCAATCGTCACAGCCGACGCGGCTTCTGTTAATGCCATTGCCGCGTTGAAGTTATCGCCGGTTTCCACCCTGCGATTTGCCCTCAGTGAAGCCGAAACCGCTACCTCCTCCCCCCTCCCCAGCAAGCTGACCATCGTTTCCAAGCCTCCTTTTGGCACCGTGGATTATGGCTTCTCTCCAGACGTGAGGGAAGGTGTCAGAAACACAGTATATATGCATGAAGGTTTTGCGGTTGTTCCGCTGACGCCCGGACGTTACCGCCTTGTCGCCAGCCGCGGAATTGAGTACGACCTTTTTGAGAAAGACATCACGATTAACCCCGGCCAGCAGCTCACCTTGTCCGCTTCTCTGCCTCATCTGATGAAAGATCGGCTCCAGGGTCTTGTCAGCATGGACGCCGGTGTGATGACCACCGCAAGCGCTTCCGGCTACACTACCCCTGAATCTCGAGTAATCCAGGCTGCCTGCGAAGGTGTTTCCGTTTTGATTTCCGGGGATTACAGCACTGCCACCGACCTTCAATCGGCCATTGATCGCCTGGGCCTGCAGCGCTGGGTAAAAGCGTTCGCCGGTCGACGGGAGCTTCTGCATAAAGACGGCCTATCAGCCGATATCTTTGTTTATCCTTTAACACCAGAGCTTAATGCCCGCTTTGATGCCGAAATGGAAAAAGTTAAGGATCTGCCGCCGGATATCGCTCTGGCAGACCTTCGCTCGGCTTTCCCGGATCTTATCATCGAAATATCCCGTCCCATCCACCCTGAGGCTGGCTACCTCAATAGTTTCCCGTTTAATGACCAGACTCGCCGGTTTGTTGATGATATCATGCCGCCGCCTGATTTCAACGCGATCCAGCTCGTAGAAGGAGCAAAAATCGGCAACGAACCGCCCGCCTATTATCGTTATATGGCGCTGCAGCTTGCCCGCATGGCTCCCGACAGCCTAAACCGTGGCGCCCCTATCTCCGCTACGGCCAGCTCACGAGCCCAGCTTCCGCACGGCCACGTGGTAGGTTCGCCGCGGACATATCTTTATCTCCACCAGCTCAAGGATTTAAAAGACGTAACGGCAGACGATATCGCCACGGCCGTCCGCGGACAGCACTTTCTGGTCACAAACGGACCGGTTCTCCTTTTTGACGGACTCGACCGCGAGGACCGGGCTTTTACCGTTTCTCCAGGACAAATTCTGGATTCCCGAACGACGGACATCGTGCGCATTCGAGCCCAGGTACTTGCTGCCCCGTGGGTCAGCCTTCAAGGAATTAATACCCGGGAAAACGGACGTCGGGGAATCACCGTGTTCGGTATCCAACCTAAAGACGACGTCCTCCGCTATCCCACCCATGATTCCGGTTCCCATATTTACACCCGTTATCTCCGAAAAGATACGGTCCTGGACGCCTATGCATACAGCACTATGTTCTCATTGGCCCCGGCAGTTCCAGATACCCTGCCCGACTATGGCGGCCCAGTCTTTCCTTTCGCCTGGTCTGGTCCCATTTTTGTCGACCGCGATGGCGATGGAAAGATAGAGCCCGACCAGGAAACCATCAAACTTTTACCGGGAGCACCTCAGCAGTAGGACGACTTCCGCCACACCGGTTGCCGTGTTCCGTATAAGCAGACAGGACAAAATAGACTTTCACCTGCTGGCAGATGAAGCTTTATCGGTGCCTGCCACTATTCACCGCAGGGGCCTGCTGGCTCTTCCCATCTCAAGCACTCTAATAACGACCGGAGCATCGGCCTTGGCAAAGCAAGACAACAAAAAGAACTTCGTAAAAGAAATCACTCCCAAATCTGAGGACTTCAGCCAGTGGTATGTGGACGTGGTTCGCAAAGCAGAACTGGCGGACTACACAAGCCTGAAAGGCTGCATGGTCATAAAACCGTACGGGTTTGGACTATGGGAAAACATCCGCGATGGCCTCGACCGCCGTTTTAAAGAAACCGGTCACCAAAACGCTTACTTTCCAATGCTTGTCCCAGAGTCTTTGCTCAATAAAGAAGCCGAGCACGTCGAAGGCTTCGCTCCGGAAGTCGCCTGGGTAACCCATGGCGGCAATGAGAAGCTCGAAGAACGCCTCGCCATCCGCCCCACGTCCGAAGCCATCATCTGCTCAATCTACTCCAATTGGGTGCAGAGCTATCGCGATCTCCCCATTCTTATCAACCAGTGGGCAAACGTCGTCCGCTGGGAAAAAGTAACGCGCCTGTTCCTTCGCACCACGGAGTTCCTCTGGCAGGAAGGTCACACCTGTCACCGCACCCATGAAGAAGGAATTGAAGAAACCTTTAAAATGCTCCGCGTTTACCAGGAGTTTGCAGAAACCGAACTGGCCATGCCCGTGATTCCTGGAAAAAAAACCGAAAACGAAAAGTTCCCCGGCGCGGTCGACACCTTTACCATCGAAGCCCTCTTGAGCGACGGCAAGGCTCTGCAGGCCGGAACCAGCCATGATCTGGGTCAGCATTTCTCAAAGATGTTTGACATCAGCTTTGAAGATGAAGACCAGGTGCGCAAGTTCGTCTGGCAGACAAGCTGGGGCGTATCCACACGGCTGGTCGGTGGTCTGATCATGACCCACGGCGATGAAACAGGGCTTGTCCTGCCTCCCCGGGTGGCCCCCATTCAGGTCGTAATCGTTCCTATTTTCAAACAAGACACCAAAGACGCCGTCGTGGGGAAAGCTCGCGAGCTGGCTAATCAGCTGAAACCCTTCGCCCGCATCCACATAGACGACCGCGAAAATTACAGCCCGGGCTGGAAGTTTAACCAGTGGGAAATGAAAGGTGTTCCCCTGCGCCTGGAAATTGGCCCAAAGGATATCGAAAAGAACCAATGCGTTCTCGCCCGCCGCGATAACCGCGAAAAAGAATTTATTCCACTGGAGCAACTGGAATCAAAACTGCCTGCACTTCTCGACACCATTCAAAAAGACATGCTCGAGCGGGCTCGTACCTATCGCGATGAAAACACCCACACCGTTGCCAGTTTCGATGAGTTCTCCAATGTCGTCGAGACGAAACGTGGTTTTATCAAAGCCAATTGGTGCGGTGACGAAGAATGCGAACTGAAAATCAAGGAAGCAACCAAAGCCACCATTCGCTGCATTCCCTTGAACGAAGACAACTCTATCACCACGCTGTCCGAAGGAACCTGCATTCACTGCAACGCCGCGGCGAAGCACGAGGTGCTGTTCGCCCGGAGTTATTAGCTCCGTTTCATGATTCGAATCCTTCAACTTTGTGCGACATCTGATCTGGGTGGAGCCGAACGCATGGTGCTTAACCTGTCGTCGGCCCTTCCCTCTGATCAGTTTGAAACCCACATCGGTGCATTGATCGGATCCGGCGCATTGATGGAGCAGGCCGCGCAACGAAACCTCCAGACAATACACTTTCAGTTCAAATTCCCGGCCGATCCCCGCGGAATCGCCCGCCTGGTTTCTTATTGCCGCCAACACAAGATCCAGATCGTTCAAACCCATGGCCTGCGCGCCGACGCCATCGCCCGTTGGGCATGCAGACTGGCCGGGGTATCGGTGATTATTTCCACCCTGCACAGTATCGACCCCTGGCGCCGTCGCCCTCATGTTTTATTGGATCGCGTGACCTCCCCTTTTGTCACGCAATACGTAGCCGTTTGCGAAGCCGCGAAGAACGCCGCCATCAATCGCGAAGGAATCCGTCCGGACAAAATCCAGGTAATACCTATCGGCGTACCACCGCAGACTATTCCCCGAGAACAGCGCGATGAAATCCGCAGACAGTTTAATATTGCCGAAAATGCCTGGCCAGTGATCGGTGTTCTGGCCAACCTGCGAGACATGAAGGGGCACCGCCACATCATTCATGCGCTGCCGGCCATTCTACGGGAAAATCCGGATGCCGTCTTTCTTTTCGCAGGTCGAGACGACAGCAAAGGGGCCATCCGCGAGGTCGCCCGTCACCACGAGGTAGACTCAGCCATTCGCTTCCTGGGTTTTGTAGAAGACACCCCGTCCGTTCTTGCCGCCATGGATATTTTTCTATTGCCCAGTTACTGGGAAGGCTTTCCGGTTTCAATCCTGGAAGCCATGCAGGCAGGTGTTCCCGTGATCGCGACTCATGTTGGCGGCATCCCCGAAATGATCCGCGATGGTCAGGACGGCCTCCTGATTTCCCCAAAATCTCCCGAGGCCATTGCACAGGCTGTGAATCGTCTGGCCAACGATTTTGCTCTCCGTGCGACCCTCGCGCGATCCGCCGACGCACACTTTCAATCCAGCTTCACCATCGACACCATGGTCCAGCGAATGAGTAAGTTATTTATTGAACTGTTGAAAAAAACTTGATCTCCTGCGCAAGTTCAGAGAGATCAAACGAAAATGACCGGTTGGCATCAGCGAGGAAATCAATGACGAAGCTCGAAGTTGCGACAATGCTGCGCGATAAAACAGGTATCTCACAAAAGCAGGCAGTGGAAGCTGTTGAGCTGTTTCTTGATTCCATTAAAACGTCGCTAAAAAATGGAGACAAAGTCTCGCTTGTTGGTTTTGGAACGTTTTACCTGAAAACCAAAGATGAACGGAACGGTCGAAATCCCAGGACTGGCGAAAAGATCCGCATTCCGGCCAAATCCGTAGTCTCTTTCAAGCCCGGCAAGGAATTCCGCGAGCTGGTTGACGCAACAAAACCCGCTACTGATGAACCCACAGAATAATAACGAACTTTTCGCGCAGCACAAAAAACGCCGTAGCAGCAATTATTTTGCAGGGTTTATGTTCTAACGTGCGGGGCTGTCGTCCTCGGCAAACACTTCTCTCAGCCACAGCGTCGCGGCCTGATTTACCACCTTCAGGAGCCAAAACAATTGTCTCGCACCATCAGCTATAAAGATGCCGGCGTCGATATCAGCGAAGCCGACAAGCTCGTTGATTATCTCAGAACGAAAAACAAGGCCATCGGTGGCTTTAGTGGGCTTATGCCCCTGCCTAAAGGCTACAAAGAGCCTATGCTTGTTTCTTCCACCGATGGTGTCGGCACAAAGCTGCTCCTGGCAAAACAGATGAATGACTACTCTACCATCGGTATCGACCTCGTAGCCATGGTAGTTAACGACATGGCTGTCAGCGGTGCGAAACCTCTTTTCTTTCTGGATTATTACGCCACCGGTGCGTTGAATCTAAAGGATGCCCGCCAGATTATAGATGGCATCCTCGAAGGATGTAAACAAGCAGGCTGCCCCCTCGTCGGCGGAGAAACCGCCGAACTGCCCGGCCTTTACCAGCCCGGCGATTTTGACCTCGCAGGCTTTGCCGTGGGAATCGTGGATGCCGATAAAGTCATTACGGGAAAAAACGTAAAGCGCGGAGATGTTGTTTTCGGAATTGCCTCCTCAGGAATTCACTCCAACGGCTATTCTCTCGTACGCAAGATCGTAGAAAAATCCGGCCTGCCTCTTAACAAGCGCGTTAAAGGCCTCGGGCCGCGCAGCCTGGGCCGTGTCCTGCTGGAACCCACCCGCATCTACACAAGCCTCGTCAATCATCTCATCGGCAAAGTCCCCGTAAAAGCCCTCGCTCATATTACTGGAGGTGGCATCACAGGAAACCTAAACCGCGTTTTGCCGTCAAAGGTAGATGCCGTTATTAACGAAAGCCAGTGGCCGCTCCCACCCATTTTTAAACTCCTCGAAGAGGAAGGCCCCGTAGACCATGATGAAATGCATCGCACTTTCAATATGGGCCTCGGCATGATGGGTATCATTTCCCCGGACGATGTAGATAACCTGCATAAGGCCGCCAAAGCTGCAGGGGAAGAAATCTATATCGTTGGCACCATAGAAAAAGGCACCGGCCAGGTGCAGATAGTAAGGTAGGGCTAGAGATTGTATCAGAGCAAAAAGCGGATTCTTGTAGTAGGCAGCGGTGCCCGGGAACATGCCATCATCTGGAAGCTTCGCCAAAGTCGCCGACTCGAACAGGTTTTCTGCACACCCGGCAATGCCGGCATCGCCCGCGATGCCCTTACTTTCGAATCTGATTATGGCCCAAACTTTTCAAAACTGGTCCAGCGCGCCCTTAATCACCGCATTGACTACGTCATCATTGGTCCCGAAGCCCCTCTCGCCGAAGGCATGACCGATGCATTTCAATCGGCAGGAATCAAAGTCTTCGGTCCCACTCGCGAAATGGCTCAGCTCGAATCCAGCAAAACATTTGCGAAAGACTTCATGATTGCCGCAGGCATTCCCACGGCGGCCTCCGAATCCTTCACCGATGCCGCCGAAGCTATCGAATATGCCCAATCCCTGGGCCTGCCCGTTGTCATTAAAGCCGATGGACTCGCTGCGGGAAAAGGCGTCGTAGTAGCCCAGACGGCCGAAGAAGCTGAAGCCGCCATCCGCAGCAACTTGGAAGACCGCCAGTTTGGCGAAGCCAGCGGCCGCGTTCTTGTGGAAGAATTTCTCCGCGGCGAAGAAGCCAGCATTTTGGTCCTGCTAGACGGCAACATGTATATTCCAATGGCTGCCGCTCAGGATCACAAACAACTTTTTGAAAACGACCTCGGACCAAACACTGGCGGTATGGGCACTTACTCCCCTGCCCCTATTGTCGATGAAGCAACAACCCGCTGGATTGACGAAGCCGTTCTGGCCCCCATGCATACTGAATTGCAAAAACGTGGTTTCCGCTACAAAGGCGTCATTTTTGCCGGTCTCATGATCACGGAAAACGGACCAAAAGTTCTCGAGTTTAACTGCCGCTTTGGCGACCCCGAAACTGAAGTTGTCCTGCCACGAATGAAAAACGATCTTGTCGACATAGTGGAAGCCGTCTGCGAAGGCACATTGCACGAGCATCACCTTGAATGGACCGATGAAGCCGCTGTCTGCGTCATCATGGCCAGCCGCGGCTACCCCGCCAGCTCCGAAAAAGGTCAGCCAATCACCGGCATTGACGACGTGGAACAGGATGGTCGCGCCATGGTATTCCATGCGGCCACGGCCCAGAAGGGAGCCGACATTGTAACAGCAGGCGGTCGCGTGCTGGCTGTCACTGCCTTAGGGCGCGATATCCCTCGCGCCATAGACCGCGTTTATAAGGAAGTAGACCGAATCCAATTTGATGGTGCACAATTCCGTAGAGATATTGGACAAAAAGCCCTATCCAGGTTGTAAGCTGATTTTATGAAGCGCTGGAAAAAAATCCTCCTGAGTGTCACCGCGGCCGTAGCGGTGACCGGGTGTAAAGACGTAATCAATCCTCACGTCACGCCCTCTGGCGACCCCAGCCAACTCGTGGCGAGCATGGCCGCAGCAACAAACCAGGCTATCATGGCCCGGTCCGGAGCGCAGATTGTTCTCACCATAAACAACGCGCCCCAGGCCGATCAGCCCCTTGAGCAGGATTTTCTAACCGAAGTAGTCGAACTGTTCGAAGAGCGAAACCCCGACATCCGCATCCAGTATAGCCCTTGGCAGTACACACCCGAGAGTTTTTTCG
This sequence comes from uncultured Candidatus Sumerlaeota bacterium, assembly GCA_964444305.1. Taxonomy (GTDB): domain Bacteria; phylum Sumerlaeota; class Sumerlaeia; order Sumerlaeales; family Sumerlaeaceae; genus JAKFFN01. The sequence goes on along the minus strand of CAYUGQ010000011.1, from coordinate 1,199 downwards.
AGCGCCTGAACAACCGGACATTGACGGATATTGTAGAGGTCGATGCCGAACAAATGGCACCGATTATCGAAGCAAACGCGGCCGCCGACCTAACGGAAAACGTAAAGGTGACGCCCGAAATGCGCATCATGAATCCGGACGTTTTTACGGTCACCTCTAAAGACGGCCGCACCTATGGTGTGCCCACTCAACTCCATACACTGGCATTGTTTTATAACAGAAAGCTTCTGGCTGATTCCCGCAGCCGGTCGACCAGCATGCTGCCCGAGGATAAGCCTAAAGGCCTCGGAGCCGAGGGAATTCCTCACGACAACCTCCCTTCGGAACTCGGAAATCTGAGCCAACTCATCTCCCCACCACCCGCCGCTCCAGTTGAAATGGCCCAATACGGGGCCCCCTATGGATATCCACCCCAGTATCAGCCGGCCCAGCGCCCTCGCCAGCAACAGGATTCCCGCCAATACTCAAATCAGCCCCCCCAACAGCCTCAGCGCCAGCAACAGCAACAGCAACGGCAAAGACTCACTCCCCAGCAACAACAGTATCAGCAGTACCAGCAACAACAGCAGGAATATTACCGACAATATTATCAACAGTATTATCAGCAGAATCCTCAGGCCCAGCCAGGGTATCAGCAGCAGGGTCAGCCCCAGGAAGACGCTCGTGAGCGCCGCGTCCGGAGTCGACGCGAACGTGAGAGCGATTCCCAGTCTGAACGCTCAGCCAGCGAAACAACGAGTCCCGAAACTTTACCTGATGACACTCTCACTACCGAAGCAGAGCAAGCCCTCCAACAACAACGGACCGCATCTTCAGATGCAGTAACAAGCGTTATCGAAACCTCTGGCCTGCCTGCCAATCTCGAACAGTTTATCCGCCTGGCCGTTCGTCTGACGAACCATAAGGACAAAATTTATGGCTTTGCACCGGTAATGTATTCCCGTGAAGGCGGCCGCGAGTATGCCCAGTGGTGTACTCTCGCAGGCCTCAATGTCCAAAAGCTCGACGGAGATAACATTACACTGGACGTAGATCAGTCCGGCGAGGTGGCCCAGTTCCTCAAAGATCTTCACCACCGTTTCGACGTCATGCCACCCCCTAATGAGTGCACCTACGATAAACTAATGACCAAGTTTGCTGAAGGCGAACTCGCAATGATGATTATGCCTGCCGATGGCGACACACTGGACAAGCTCATG
>CAYUGQ010000010.1:0-41356 GCA_964444305.1 uncultured Candidatus Sumerlaeota bacterium | reverse complement strand
TGACTTTCTGGAGATGCGGTACAGAGATTTGATGGTTCTTTTTACTGTTGCGCCCTTGATTTGACGGGTAACTAATTTTTATGGATAACGGTTTAAGATGATAATCGTTGATGGCTTGGTCCATCTCTTATATCCGGTTTGGGCTATGTCTGTTGATGTAGTGGAAAGAGGCTTTGGGATCTGGTGATGGAAGCGGGGTTGACAATGGTTGACAGGGTGGCGGCTGCAGAGGCTTTGCGTTTTGCTGCGGTGCCTGTTTGTGAACGTGTTGTTTCTCGTATGGAGCGGGAGCGGGAAGAGGCTGTTAGTTCCCGGTGGCGTTCGTACTGTTCGAAGGATTGTCAGTTTCACTTAAATTACTTGGCGCAGGCGATCGAGAGTGGGCGGCCTGAGCTGTTGGGGGAGTATCTGGCCTGGGCGCGGTCTATGCTGGTTTCTTATAGTGTACCTGAGGGGGATCTGGTGAAGCAAATGCAGGTTATTGGTGAGGTGCTGGGGGACTATCTAAGTGGTGTGCATGTGGGGCTGGCGCGGAGTGTGATCGATAAGGCGATGGTGCGGATTTCAAAGGTGGAGGGTGCCACGGTTTCTTCGGTGCCGGAAGCGGCACACCTGTCGGCGCTGGCTACGGATTATCTTTCGGCCTTGCTGACGGGTAATCGCCGGGCGGCTTTGATGTTGATCCTGAATGCTGCGGATGATGGGGTTCCGATTAAGAGTCTTTATCTTAATGTGTTCCAGCCGGTGCAGCGGGAGATTGGACGGCTTTGGCAGTATAATAAGATCAGTGTGGCGCAGGAGCATTATTGTACGGCTGTAACGCAGCATGCTATGGCGCAGCTTTATCCGCGGCTGTTTCAGGGAGAACGGAATGGACGGGTTGTGGTGGCGGCGTCTGTGGCGGGGGAGTTGCATGAGCTGGGGATTCGCATGGTTTCTGATTTTTTTGAGATGGAGGGGTGGGATTCGTTTTACCTTGGAGCGAACACGCCGGTGGCGGGAATCATTGCGATGATTGAGGAGCATGATGCTCATTTGCTTGCTTTGAGTGCTACGATAACTCCGCACGTTACGCAGGTGGCGAGCATTATCGAGGAGGTGAGGTCCGGGTGTTCGCATCGAGTGAAAATTATGGTGGGTGGTTATCCGTTTAATTTGAGCACGGGTTTATGGCGTGAGGTTGGGGCGGACTGTTATGCTAAAGATGCGGAATCTGCTATAACTGAGGCGGAGCGGATGGTGTCGGGAAGCAGTCATGATTAAGGCTTCGAATACTATTCTGAGTTTTACATGTGATTGCGCGGGGAGAATTGATTCGGTTATTCGGGATGACTTGGCTTTGCTGGCTGATCGGCAGTTGCCGGTTGCGCTGCAGGACATTGTTGATGAGGCAAGTATTCCGAAGGTCTGGCGGTTTTTGGAGGAGCTGTTTACGCATAAAGCTGCTGCAGACTGGACGTTAAACCTTTCTGCTGATGGGCGTCTGCAGACGCTGCATTTTACGGGCGGAGTTTTTGAGAAGCGGTTTCTGATTGTTGCGTCTAATGATCAGGAGAACATTCCTCTTTATTTTGAAGAGTTGATGCAAATTGGCAATGAGCATGCGAATGCTTTGCGGGCTGCGCTTAAGGATAATGAGCTGCTGAGGCGCAATGAGGATATGCCGGGTCACCTTTACCAGGAGCTTATGGCTCTGAATAATGAGCTGACGAATACGCAACGGGAACTGGCGAAGAAGAACTTTGAGCTGGGGCGTCTTAATGGGGAGAAGAATCGATTTATTGGGATGGTGGCGCATGATCTGCGGACGCCGTTGGATGTGATTTCGGGTTATAGTGAATTGCTGCGGGATGACTGGGAGGTTATTTCTTCGGATGAGCGTGGCGGTATTGTGGATTCGATCGCGGATAGCGTTCATTATATGCTGCGGCTGATTAATGACTTGCTTGATTATGCCAAGATTGAGAGCGGAACGATTCAGTTGAATTGCCAGATGACGGATCTGGATTTGGTTGTGAAACCTTCTCTGGATCAGGTTCGTCCGTTGGCGGCCCGGAAGCAGATTGATGTTGTTATTCGGGGTGAGAATGCTTTGCCGATGGTGTGGCTGGATCGTTACCGGATCAGCCAGGTGCTGGTGAACTTGTTGACTAATGCGATTAAGTTTTCACCGGATGGAAGTTCGGTTTATGTCAATATTTTTACGGTTGGTGACAAGTTGCAGGTGTGTGTTCGGGATGAGGGGCCGGGGATTCCTGAGGATGAGCTGAAGCGGTTGTTTAATCCGTTTTCGCAGACTAGTGTGAAGCCTACGGGAGGTGAGAAGAGTACGGGGCTGGGCCTGTTGATTGTTAAACGGATTGTGACGGCGCATCACGGGGATGTGAGTGTGAAAAGCATTTTGGGAGAGGGGAGTGAATTTTCGTTCAAGTTGCCGCTGAAGGAGCAGGCTGCTTCTTCGTGAGCGGTGGTTGAAGCTTTTTTAGTAGAAGGAAAAGGCCTGACAATCGGGTTGGGCATGGACTGTCAGGCCTATGTAGTTATTATGGGAGTTGAGGTGTTTCCCGGATGGTTAGTTTTTGATTGTCCGGGGTTGGGTCGCGGCTTTGCGGGGTTGCCGTTTTGGGGCGGCTTTTTTTGATTCTGTGCCGGGTGTGAGGACGAGACTCAGAACCTCGTCGACGTTTTCGACGGGATGGAACTTCATCTCTTTGCGGATTTTTTTGGAGATGTCTTCGAGGTCGTCGACGTTTTCGGTGGGGATGATGACGTCGTGGATGTGTGCTCTGTGAGCGGCGAGGACTTTTTCTTTGAGTCCGCCGATCTTGAGCACTTTGCCGCGCAAGGTCATTTCGCCGGTCATGGCGAAATCTTGTCGGACGGGTCGCTTTGTGAGAGCGCTGACCATGCTGGTGGTGAGGGTAATGCCGGCGCTGGGGCCGTCTTTGGGGATAGCACCTTCGGGGATGTGGACGTGGATATCTGTGTTTTGGTAGAAGTCGTCGGGCACCTGGAGGGCATCGCTGCGGGAGCGGATGTAGCTCAGGGCGGCTTTGGCGCTTTCCTGCATGACTTCGCCGAGCTGGCCGGTGAGCATGAGGTTTCCCTTGCCTTTCATGACAGTGACTTCGGCGGGGAGGATTTCGCCGCCGACTTCTGTCCATGCGAGACCTGTGGCGACTCCGACTTCGGGGGCTTTGGATTGTTCGACGTCTTTGTATTTTGCGGGGCCGAGGATGGCGCGGAGGCGCTCGGGAGTGATGCGCTGACTTTTGGTGGTCTTGGTGGTTTTGGTGGTGCCGGCGGCTACAAGCTCTTTGGCGATGCGGCGGCAGACTGTGGCGACTTCGCGTTCGAGATTACGGACGCCGGCTTCGCGGGTGTAATTTGTGATGAGCATCTGGAGGGCGCGGCGGGTGAACTCGATTTTGCGGTCTTTTAGTCCGTTGGCTTCTACCTGTTTGGGGACGAGATATTTCTCGGCGATGTTCAGTTTTTCGTCTTCGGTGTAGCCGGGCAGGCGGATGAGTTCCATCCTGTCGAGAAGGGGATGGGGGATGCCGCTGCTGGTGTTGGCTGTGGTGATAAAAAAGACGTCGCTGAGGTCGTAGTCGATTTCGAGATAGTGATCGTTGAAGGCTTTGTTTTGTTCGGGGTCGAGGACTTCAAGGAGTGCGCTTGCGGGGTCGCCGCGGAAGTCGGACGCCATTTTGTCGATTTCATCCAGCAGAATGACGGGGTTTACGGTTTCGGCTTTTTTCATGGACTGGATGATTTTGCCGGGGAGGGAGCCTATGTAGGTGCGGCGGTGGCCACGGATTTCGGCTTCGTCGCGTACGCCGCCGAGGCTGATTCGGACGAATTTGCGTCCGAGGGCGTCTGCGACGCTTTTGGCGAGGGAGGTTTTTCCGACGCCTGGGGGACCGACGAGGCAGAGGATGCTGCCGCGGACGTGTTTTGTGAGCTGATGGACGGCGAGGTATTCGATTATGCGGTCTTTGACTTTTTCGAGGCCGTAGTGGTCGCGGTCGAGGACTTCCTGGGCGGCTTTCAGGTTGCGTTTATCGCGGGTGGCTTTGCCCCATGGGAGATCGAGCAGCCATTCGATGTATGTGCGGGAAACGGTGGCCTCGGGAGACATGGGGGCCATCTTTGCCAGGCGGTTGAGTTCGCGGGTGGCTTTCTCGCGGGCTTCGTCGCTCATTTTGCTGCTGTCGATTTTGTCGGCGAGTTCTTCGATTTCCATATCGTCGTCGCCGCCGAGGCCGAGTTCTTTTTCGATAACCTTGAGTTGTTCGTTGAGGAAGTATTCTTTCTGGCTTTTGCCGATCTGGGATCGGACCTGCGTCATGATCTGGTTTTCGAGTTCGAGGAGCTCGTTTTCCATGGCGAGGAACTGGCTGAGAAGTACGAGTTTATGGTCGAGATCCTGGGTTTCCAGAAGCTGTTGTTTGTCGCGGGTTTTGAAGTTGGCGTAGTGGCTGATGGAGTTTACGACCTGGACGGGGTCTTCGTAGTTGCGTATGGAGGCGAAGAGCTCTTCCGGGATTTTGTCGTAGAGGCGCACGTAGGTTTCGAATTGATTGAGGACGAGGCGGATCTTGGCTTCCAGGCCGGGGTCTTCGGTGGCTTCGGTGGGGAAGGGCACGACGAGGGTGCGTGCAATTTTCTCGTTTTGTTCGAAGCCGAGGAGGCGGGCTACCTGTTGGCCTTCGACGAGGACCTTGGCGGCTCCGTCGGGCATTTTGAGAACCTGGAGGACTTCGGCGATGGTGCCGTGCTCATAAAGGTCGGAGGCTGCAGGTGATTCTACATCTACCAGTTTCTGAGTCAGGAGGAAAAGGCGCTTGTCTGCAGCGACGGCATCTTCGAGGGCGCTGAGGCTTTTGGGGCGCATGATGAAAAGGGGGGTGATGCACCCGGGGAATACTACGATGTCTTTGAGGGGAATTAACGGGAGAAGCTCACTGTCGAGTTCGGTTACGACATCGGGTTTATTGGTGGTGTTTTTTCGTCTTGTCATAGGTGTTATAACAGACAATTTTTCCGGCAAACTAGTCTGTTTTTGGTGTAAATGCGGTGCTTTTCTCTTGGTTTTGGGTGGAAATCCTTCCTAAAACGCGTAAATTGAGGGGAAATTGGTGCGATTGGGGACAAAATGTCGCACTTAGGGCGGGGCGCTGCGTTCGGAGGTTTGCGGGGCGCTGCGTTCGGAGGTTTATGGATTCGGATGAAACTTAAGGATAGATTGGCAGGAAACTATTCCTTAACATCACCCGTTGTGTCCTTGTGTCTTTTTAGGATGGGCTTAAGCCAATTTTCAATTGACGGATCTTTAATTACTATAGCTTCCTGTTTCAAGAATTCCCAGGCCATCTGATCTTGCGGTAGGCGTCCGGCGAGATTTCCAAGGCTGTGTATGTAAGGATCATCGTTGTCCTCAAACAGGGCAGCAATGACAATTAAGTCTTCGGTTGATAGTGCAGAAGAAAGGGTGATGGCGCCAAAACAGGAGAGCAGGTCACACATAAGCTCCATTACGTAATGAAAGGCCTCTTGGGTTTTTTCTGCGGGTAGCTGATTCTGGTCGATTGCTTGAGATAACAACCGTAGCGCTGGCAGTAACTGCTTGATGGTACATGATTCAACTAGTGTTGTGACGTCGTCATTTTCCAATTGTGGTATATCGCAATACCAGTTATCAGGATTTTCTGCTTCAAATTGAATCATTTCATCGAATGAAGCCCACCATGGATATTCGTTTGGTCCGTCATTTTTCATATTCATTTCTCGGTTTCAATTGCGGTCAGGTTAAATCGGAAAGTGCGTTTGAAGCTTCTATTTCTTATAATTAGCAAGTACAGATTTAAGCCAGCGTTTCGTTTCCGGATCACGTACTCGAGCCAGTTCTTTTTTTAGATATTTTCTGGCCGTCGTATCATCGGCGACCCGTTGCGAGAGCGTGCGGAGACATGGTAGATATGCATCTCCTTTTTCGCCGAAGTGGGAAGCTATCCAAATTAAATCTTTGGTAGAAAGAGCCTGGGTCCGGGCCAGGCCTGCAAGGCACGATAGAAGAGTGAAGTATAGGGGCTTCATATATTTAAGAGCTGTGGATGCGGTTTCTGCGGAGAGATTTTTCTGATCCAGAGCAGACGAGAGTATGAATGTTGCCGGGCGAGCATGAGAGATCAAACATTTCTTGACCAATTGCCTTCTCTCTTCAGCGGATAGCTCAGGCACGTCGAAGCCATAATTTTGGTTGCCTTCGCCTTGCTCCTTTAGCACCCTATCGAGCGGGGTATGCCAAGGGTATATTTTCATAATTGACGGTCCTAAAGGAAAGGTTTGTCTCGATCTTCATTCCACGATAAGCTTTGTGGCCAACTTTAGTAAGTCATCAAGGTCTACCTTGTCGAGCTCATCGATGGTGAAGCCGTAGGATATAAGCAATCCATATAGTATATCTACTAATAAAACCGTATTCTGGACAGGTGGGGATACGGCAGTTAAATCTACGCCTAAACCTTTTTGGGTAAACTGTAAAACATTGCCTTTTGAGTCGATGGCAAACAGATTATCTAATTGCCACGGCTCATGATAGGAGGCGGCAGCTTCTGTACTGCTGAATACTGCATGATTATCTAGTAAAACTATTATTGGCGGAGTGATCATTTTGAGCTGTCCCGTAACGATTTGTCATTATTCCTGGGTATAATGTCGGTGTCGACCGATGTGGCTGTTGAGGGTCAATGGGTGCAAAAAAACTCCATGCAGTTCGCATTGCTTGCGTTTTTACGGATTCCATAATTCCTCCCCAGACTCATTGACGGGGCTTCTGGCTTCGTCAATGGGTCTTATGGGTGAGGATTGGGTTTGGATTGTTATGTTGCACAGGTTTAGTGTGCTGGTGTTATTTCAGTTTTTCCAGGGCTTCTCCGATGCGCTGGATGCCGTTTTTGATGTTTTCCATGGAGGTGGCATAGCTGAATCGCTGGTGGGGTTCGGCTCCGAAGGCTACGCCGGGGACTATGCTGGTGCGGCCTTCGAGGAGGATGTATTCGGCGAGGGCCATGCTGTTTTCCAGGACTTTGCCGTTGAAGGATTTGCCGTGGTAGGCGCTGAAGTCGGGGAATGCGTAGAAGGCGCCGTCTGGCATGTTGCATTTGATGCCGGGAAGCTGGTTGAGGGCTTCTACGAGGGTGCGGCGGCGTTCTTCGAAGGCTTTGCGCATTTCTTCGACTTCGCTGGCGGTGTTTTTGATGGCTTCGACGGCGGCGAATTGGGCGAAGCTGGTGGCGTTGCTGGTGCTGTGGCTTTGTAGTTTTGCCATGGCGGATATGATGTCTGCGGGGCCGGCGGTGTAGCCGAGGCGCCATCCGGTCATGCTGTAGGCTTTGCTGAAGCCGTTGACGGTAAGGGTGCGTGCGGCCACTTCTTCGCTGATGGAGGCGATGCTGAAGGCTTTTGTGCCGCCGTAGATGAGCTTTTCGTAGATTTCATCGCTGATGCAGATGATGTTTTTGCGGACGATGACTTCGGCGAGGGCGCGGAGTTCGGTTTCGGTGTAGACGGCGCCGGTGGGGTTGCTGGGGCTGTTGATGAAGACGGCGACGGTTTTTGGGGTGATGGCGGCTTCGAGCTGTTGGGGGGTCATTTTGAAGCCAGCTTCGGCGGTGGTTTGGACGATTACGGGGTTGCCTTCTGCGGCGCGGACCATGTCGAAGTAGCTTACCCAATAGGGGGAGGGGATGATGACTTCGTCGCCGCGGTCGACGATGGTCATGATGATGTTGAAGAGGGAGTGTTTCGCGCCGGCGGATACGAGGATCTGGCCGGGTTTGTAGGTGAGGTTGTTATCGGTTTTCAGTTTTTCGCAGATGGCTTCGCGGAGGGCGGGGAGGCCGGCGCTGGCGACGTATTTGGTTTTGCCGGTGTCGAGGGCTGCTTTTGCAGCGTCTTTTACGTTTGAGGGGGTGTCGAAGTCTGGCTCGCCTGCGGCAAAGTTTATGACGTCGATGCCATCCGCTATCATAGCCTTTGCTTTTGCGTCAATGGCCAGTGTTACGGAATCGGAGAGCCCGTTTACGCGGGCGGATATTTTTGCCACTTTATCTGGAAATCCTGTTCGGTTGGAATGGTGGGCCTGGCGTTGTGCCTTGTTGTGGTCCTTAGTGCGGGAATTGTGGGCAGGAATGATTATTCAGGGAGATTAAATAAAGCAAAATTTCTGCGGGTAAACAGGGACATGATAAGCATAGTGGATTACGGAATGGGCAACCTGCGGAGTGTGGAGAAGGCTTTTGCGGAGGCGGGTTTTCCTGTTCAGCGGATTGGGACGGCGGAAGAGGTGGGGCGGGCGGAGAAGCTGGTGCTGCCGGGAGTGGGGGCGTTTGGGGATGCGGTAAGAAATTTGAAGCGGGGCGGGGTTGATCAGGCTTTGGTGGATGCGGCGACGGGTGGGGTTCCTTTTTTGGGGATTTGTCTTGGGGCGCAGTTGCTGTTTGAGTCGAGTGAGGAAGATCCGGATGTGGCGGGGCTTGGAATTTTGCGGGGGCGTGTTAGGCGGTTTCCGGCGGGATCGGGTTTGAAGGTGCCTCATATGGGGTGGAACAGTGTGGATGTGGGGTCTGAATCGAAGGTTTTAGCGGGGCTGGGGGAGACACCGTTTGTGTATTTTGTGCATAGTTTTTATATGGAACCGGCGGATGTATCAGTGGTGGCGGGTGAAACGGACTATGGGTTCCGGTTTGCTTCGGCGGTGGAGCGGGATAATATCGCGGGGGTGCAGTTTCACCCGGAAAAAAGTCAGCGGCTTGGTCTGCGTATTCTGGAGAATTTTGGGCGGATTTGAGGCGGGGGTATTTCAGGTTGCTAATAAAAATGGCGGGAACCTGTTGCCAGGCTCCCGCCAAGTTTATGAAGCGTAGCAGATTTTCATCTGCTTAAGCTCATCAGCAGGGTATTACAGGACGTCTTTTACCGAAGGTGCCGGTTTAAAGCCGATGGTCTTGCTGGCTTTAATTTTGATCGTTTCGCCCGTTTTGGGGTTACGACCGGTCTTGGCTTTGCGGGCGCGGACGGTGAATGTTCCAAAACCTGGAACTGCGAACCGCTTTTCCTTCTTGATGACCTTCACCATTTCCTGGAAGGTTGTATCAACAATTTGGCGAACCGCCGCTTTGCTGAGATCGTTACCTGCGTTTTTTGCCACGACATCGATGAATTCAGCCTTTGTCATGGGTGCTCCTTTCCTCAAAAATAAACGTTATGCAGCGAATGCAGCAAAACCTCTCAATGCGAGCGGTGAATTTCATGGCAGGGTATAACGGTCAACTGAAAAGTACGGAAAATCAACGGAATCGTGTGATATGACGGTGAAAGGCAGTAAAAAAGAGCGGTTGGACGTGTTGCTGGTTTCTCGCGGACTGGTGGAATCGCGGGAGCAGGCGAAGCGTTTTATTATGGCTGGGAATGTGATTGTGGCTGGTGTTAATTCTCCGAAGCCGGGGTTGATGGTGGCGGGAGATACGGTGATCGAATTGAAGGAGAAGGAGCGTTTTGTGAGCCGTGGGGGATTGAAGCTGCAGGAGGCGCTGGAGGCTTTTTCGATTGGTTTGACGGGGCGGGTTTGTGTGGATGTGGGGGCGAGTACGGGTGGGTTTACGGATTGTATGGTTCAGAATGGGGCGCGGCTGGTGTATGCGGTGGATGTTGGGGCTTCGCAGATGCATGAGAGGGTTCGTCGCGATGAGCGGGTGAAGCTGGTTGAGCATACGAATGCGCGTAATTTGCGGCCGGAGATGTTTCCGGAGCTGCCGGAGTTTGCGGCGGTTGATGTTTCATTTATTTCTGTTTTGCATATCTCGGCTGTTTTACCTTCTGTTCTGGCGGGGGGGAAGTCTGCGGTGATTTTGATCAAGCCGCAGTTTGAAGCGGGGCGGGATGCGGTTTCCCGGGGGCGGGGGGTGATCCGGGATGAGACGGTGCACCGGGAGGTGCTGGAGAAAGTGTTGGGGACTATGGTGGAGCAGGGGTGGCAGGTGAAGGGGCTGATTCCTTCGCCGATTGCGGGTGGTTCTGGTAATATTGAGTTTCTGGTTTACCTGCAGGTTGGCGATAATGGGATTCTGCCGGCTGATTTGCATATAGATATTGACGATGTGGTGTCATCTGCCCGAGCACGGTTTCTATGATCTTGCCAAGAAATCCTCACATATTCGCCGGAATGGTCGCGTTTGGCTTTCGCGGAGATGTCGTTCGGTGCGGTTTGGGGGGGAATTCTCTGTGAATGTCCGGCGGATTGGTGTGCTTGCAAACCTGGAAAAGTCGGGTGTGGATGAGGCGCACGCTACGGTGTCGAGATGGGCAGAGCGGCACAAGGTTGAGGTGGTGACCAACCGGGGGGATTATGGTGATGCGGAGCCTTCGGAGGAGAATCCTTTTGGCGTGAGCGGTGATGCGCTGGCTGAGCTTTATCAGGGTATTGACGTGCTGGTGTGTTTGGGGGGGGACGGGACATTGCTGTTTGCGGCGCAGCTTGTGGCGCCGGGGAATGTTCCGGTTTTGTCGGTTAACCTGGGTAGCCTTGGCTTTCATACGCAGGTGAATCCGAGTAAGCTTGAGGAATGCCTGGAGCGGTTGCTGCTGGGGGAGTATGTTATTGACCGGCGGATGATGTTGCAGGTTGATTTTGCGGGGACGCAGATCAGCAGTAGTGAGACGGGGGATTTGGTTACGCTTGCGTTGAATGATATTGTCATTTCCAAGAGTGCGTGGGGCCACATGGTGACATTGCGGCTGGCTATTGACGGGCGTGTGGTTACGGATATTTCTGCGGATGCGTTGATCGTTTCGACGCCGACGGGTTCGTCTGGCTACAATTTTGCTGCTGATGGTCCTGTGTTTTATCCTTCGATGGAAGGTGTGATATTGAATGCGTTGTGTGCTCATCGGATGAGGGTGTCGCCACTGGTGGTGCCGCCGGAGGCTAAGCTGGAGGTTCAGTTGAGGCCGCGTCGGCCTCAGGATTCTGCGCAGGTGCTGGCAGACGGGCAAGCATGGCATTCGATGTCTGACTCGGAAACACTAAAGATTTCCAAGGCGGACGTGTACCTGCCGTTGTTGGTTTTTAATGACGATTTCTACGGAAAACTGCGTGAAAAATTACGTTGGGGAGGCTTATTCTGAGTAAGTTTGTCGGGTTAATTGCCCTGTTGTTTGTGACGGCAGGAAGTGTTTGTGCGAATGAGCCTGCTTCCAAGAGCAGTGATGTTGCGAGTCAGGTGACTTCTTCTGACGGGGCTTCGACGTCTTCGGAATGGATTCTGCCGATTAATGAGGTGGAGCCGTTACCGGTGGGTCCGGCGTGGAGGGAACGGTTTGAGGCTGTGGGGATTCCGCTGGATACGTTGCTGGTGGGTGAGCGCAGTACTCATACGGAAGAGCAGAAGCGCGATTTGATGGCGCAGCGGCATTATTTTATGGGCTGGTATTTCCTGGAACTGAATCAGCCCGGGCGAGCTATTGAGGAGTTTGATAGTGCGCTGGAGTATGATCCTGAGAACAGCCACATCCTGCTGGATATGGCTCGTGCGCATTTGACAGTTCGTGAGCTGGAGGAAGCAGAGAAGGTTATCAGCCAGGTTCTGGATAAGGAAACGACCAACGTTGTGGCTTTGCGGCTTCGGGCGGAGGCGGATTTTATCGCGAGTGAATCTGCTACGGGTGATGAGAAGGAGAGTCTTCTTGATCGGTCGGTTGAGAATTACGAGAAGGCTCGTGAGATTCAGCCGAAGAACCTGGAAGTGTTGCGGGGGCTGGCCAAGGCTTACATTCAGAAGCAGGATGTGGCGAAGGTTATTTCTGTTTATAAGGACATTGTTGAGGTCGACCCACGGGATACGTATTCCTTGTTGATTTTGGCGCAGGTGCTTTCACGGATGGATCGTCTTGAGGAGGCTGTTCCTTATTATCAGCGTGTGATTGAGCAGCGGCGGTCGTTTGTGGGCGGGTATGTTTACCTGGCTCAGATCTATGAGCGTCTGCGGCGGTTTGATGATGCGATGGACCTGTATAAGCAGGCGTTGCTGGTGGATGCGAGCAATGTGGAGTTGTTGCGGCGCTTTGACAGTCTTTTACAGCAAATGCATGGTTCGAATAACACTGCATTGGTTTTGCGGGCTTATGAAGATTTTGTCGGGGAGTATCCGGGTAACACGGAGATTCGCAGGATTTATGCGGAGAAGCTGATTTCTGAGGAAGAGTTTGATAAGGCCGCTGAGCAGTATGAGCGGATCCTGGAGATTGATCCGGAGAATTCTCAGGCTTATATCAGCGTGAGTAAGATTTATGGTGAGCAGAAGGATTACGCCAGGGCCGTTGAGTTTTTGCGGAAGGCAGCGGAGGTTAATCCTGACCAGATCGACCTGTATGACGCGATGGCGAGTATGCTGTTGATGGATAAGAATTCGACGGCGGCTATTGAGGTTTATCGGGATGCGATCAGCTTTAATCCGATGGCGGATAAGCTTTATATCAGCATGGCCGCGTTGCTTGAAAATGATGACCGGACGTCTGAGGCCATAGAAGTAATGGAGCAGGCTATTGAAAAGACTGGTGATAAGCCTGAACTTCTGGCGGTGCTGGGTAAGTTTTACCGTTCGGAGGGGATGACGGTGAAGGCTCAGGAGATTCTTGAGCGGGCTTATGAACTGGAATCGGGGAACCTGCCGCTGTTTGGGGAGTTGATGACGCTGTATATTGCGGAGGGCCGGACTTCGGACGCTGAGGCGATTACGACCAGGACGGCTGAAGAGGCTTCGCAGGGCAAGGATGTGGTGTATTCAATTGCCGGGGAGTTTTATGTTAATGCCGGGGAAACCACCCGGGCGATTGAGTTGAACTTGATGGCACTGCAGGAGAGTCCGACGAAGCCTGAGTACCTTGGACGTATGGTGGAGTTGATGGCGAGGAATAAGCAGTTTGAGGCTGCTCATGAGGCGTTGGATACTTATGGCGGACGTATGCGTGATCAGAATCGCGTTGAGATGTTGAGGTCTCAACTGTTTGCGGAGAGTGGGGACCATGACCGGGCGGTGGCTATCTGGCAGAAGATTATTAAGGATAATCCGCTTAACTTGCAAAGTTACCAGATCTACATTGATCTGCTGAATGATGCGAAGCGTTTTGATGAGAGTGTGCGGGTGCTGAAGGAGGCTCAGGAGAAGTTTGGTGACGCTGAGCCGGAGGCGCTTGCGATGACGGCGGGTATGGTTTATTACCGTCAGAAGAATTATGACGAGGCTGAGAAGGCGTTTAAAGGGCTGGTGGAACTGACTGAGGAGAAGAGCGATGATGCTTTTTATTATCTTGGCAGTGTTTACCTGGACCAGGAGCGTTTTGATGAGGCGGAGGCTGCTTTTCGAAAGGCTATTGAGATTAATCCTGTTTCGGCTAATGCGCTAAATGCTCTTGGGTATATGTTTGCGGACCGGAACATTAAGCTGGATGAGGCGCGGGATTTGATTGAGCAGGCTCTGGTCTTGAGTCCGGATGCTGCGCATATCCTGGATAGTATGGGATGGGTGTTGTACCGCGAGGGTGACCTGGAGGGGGCTGAGGAGTATATTACCCGGGCGGCTGCGAAGTATGATGATCCGGAGATTCACCTGCATCTTGGGAAGATTTATGCGAAGAAAGGTGATACGGCGAAGGCGCGGGAGAGCTTTGAGCATGTGCTGGAACTGGACCCGGAGAACAAGGCTGCGAAGGAGCAGCTTGATAAACTTTTGGGTTCGGGACAGTGAGGGGTAAACGCCGGGAGGC
This sequence comes from uncultured Candidatus Sumerlaeota bacterium, assembly GCA_964444305.1. Lineage (GTDB taxonomy): Bacteria > Sumerlaeota > Sumerlaeia > Sumerlaeales > Sumerlaeaceae > JAKFFN01. The sequence goes on along the minus strand of CAYUGQ010000010.1, from coordinate 27,529 downwards.
CAGATATCCGGTGAAAAAAACCGGCGGGGTGAAAGCTCAGTTGGCGGCCGTTGCGACGGATAAGCTGAGTATGTATGATTATGTTCTGATGAATGGGATTTTTGCGGCGTTTTGCATAGTGCAGTTTGGTATTGTTCGCATTTTACTTCCCAATTCGCTGGGGCTTACTTTTTTCTTTGGGTTTCTGATCGTTGGTTTTGCGGTGGTTTCGGTGTTTGATTACTTTGCCGCTGGAGCCGTTGAGCAGGATGCCCGTACCATTCAGGAGTAACGTATTTCGTGACAACGCTTATTGTGGAACCGGGTCAAACTTTTGATGCGATTGTTAACCCGGCCACGAAACCTTTGGGTGGGAAGCTGACGGCTCAGCCGTCCAAAAATTATACGACGCGGTATTTGCTTGCGGCGGGTCTGGCGTCTGGTGTCAGCACGGTTAAGACGTGTGCTACGAGTGCGGATTCGCGGGCTTTGCAGAAGTGTTTGAGGAAGCTTGGGGCGCGGCTTGAGCTGGTTTCGACAGCGGATGACAGTTTGGATATTCGGGTTGAGGGAGTTGGGGGTAAGCCGCAAATTGATGCTGGCGATGCGATACATCCGGGAAATGCCGGGGCTGTGTTGCGGTTGCTTTTGGGGGTGGGGGCGCTCTTGCCGGAGGTTACATTTGTTACGGATCACGTGGATTCTTTAGGGAAGCGTCCAAATGGCGATCTGCTGGCGGCGTTGGCACAGTTGGGCTGTGGGGTTGAGTCTAATGATGGTAAGCTTCCGATTACATTGCGTGGTGGGAATTTGCGTGGCGGGGAAGTTACGGTTAGTGGGGCGCGGAGTTCGCAGTTTTTAAGTGGTCTACTTTACCTGGCTCCGCTGGTAGGGGAAGCTGTTGAGATCAGGGTTGTGGATGGACTGGTTTCTAAGGCTCCGGTGCGTCAGACGGTGGAGGTTCTTCGTAGTGCGGGGATTGATGTGGAGGCTTCTGATGACCTGCTTTCCTTTAGGATTCAGCCGGGGGGGTATGCTTCGGGCGAGTACCGCGTGAACGGGGATTGGCCGGGAAGTGCGGCATTGTTGTCGGCGGTGGCGGTGACTGGCGGGGAGATTGTGCTGGGGGATCTGCGGGATGATCAGCAGGGGGAAAAAGCTGCGGCGGAAGTTTTGGCCCGGATGGGGGCGGAGTTTGAGTATTTACCTGGCGATGCAGGAGTGCGTCTGCGGAGCGATGGTCGACTGAAGGGTGTGGAGTTTGATGGTGATCTGGCGACGGATGCGGTGTTGGCGCTGATCGGGGCGGCTTGTTTTGCGGAAGGGCGAACGCGGTTTTATAACGTCAGTAATCTGCGGATTAAGGAGTGCGACCGGATTACTGAGCCGATTCGGGAGTTGCGTAAGCTTGGGGTGGCTTGTTGGGAGGGTCATGAGATTGGTGATGACGACCCGGATGCGATCATTATCGATGGGAGGCCGGAGGGTTATGAGGGGGGCGTGACGGTGGATGGTCGGGATGATCACCGGGTGGTTATGTTGCTTTCTATTGTGGCGTTGCGGTGCCGGAAGCCGGTGCGAATCCTGCGGGCGCATGAGGTTTCGAAGTCTTATCCAACCTATTTCCAACATTTCGCGGCGCTGGGCGGGAAGGTTTCGTTTGAGGAGTCGGGCGATTGAGAAATTTCCTGCGTGAACTGGATGAGAATCTGAGCCGGTTTCTGTCGCCTGTTATCCGCTGGATTTTTTATATTTGTGTGGGTGTTTTTGTTTTTAGTATCCTGGGGGCGGCGGTGGCACCGGGGACGGTTCCTTGGCTTTTCGAATTCCTGGGCGCCAGCGTGCAGAATACGATCATGAGATTCCGGGTGTGGCAACTGGTGACTTATGCTTTTGTCCATGCGGGATTTGGGCATTTGTTTTTCAATTTGCTGGCTTTGTATTTCTTTGGTCAGCGGCTGGAGTATCGCTGGGGAAGTCCGCAGTTTGCGCGGTTTTGTGTTATTGTGGGGGCCGGGGCGGTGTTGACGCACCTGGTTGTGGTGGGGTTGTTGAGTATGTTTACTGGAGCTTCGACTGCGCCAGTTATTGTGGGGATTAGCGGCGTGGTTTATGGTGTTATGCTGGCGTGTGCGATGTATTATCCGGATGATGTTGTTTACTTTCAGTTTTTGATTCCTATTAAACTGAAGTACCTGGTGGCGATTATGGCTGTGCTGACGTTTATCAGCGCGGCGGGAACTCAGAGCAATATTGCTCATTTGACTCACTTGGGTGGTCTGGTGTTTGGGTATCTTTATGTGAAAATGCCGCGGTTGTTTGACTGGATTCCGACGATCCGGCGGTTGCCTTGGAAGAAGGGGCCTCAGTATGTGGATCCTCGGGAGCGGTGGCGGCGATAGCCGGCTTTAGTGGTTTGGCTTTTTCAGGGACCACAGAAGGCGATATTTTGCCAGGACCCAAAGGGCTATGAAGCCGTCGCCCCAGTAGAGTTTTTTTCCTTCTTCATTGGTTCGTGGATGGTATTGCACGGGGACTTCTTCGATTCGGTAGCCAGCTTGAACGAGGCGGAGGGTGAGTTCAATGGTAAAGGACATGTCGTTTCGGTCGAATTGCATATCCTGAATGGTATCGCGACGGAAGACCTGATAGCAGGTTTCTGCGTCTGTGAGTTGCGTGTGCCAGAGAATGTTGAGCAATTCGGTAACGACGCGATTTCCCCAGTATTGAAGGAAGGTCATGGGGGGGCGTTCGTTTAGAAAGCGGGAACCGAAAACGACGTCGGCGCGGTCTTGGAGGATTGGCTGAATGAGATCTGGCATGCATGCGGGATTCAGTTCCAGATCAGCGTCCTGAAAGACTATAATTTCGCCTTTGGCGGCCTGCATGCCCAGGCGAAGGGCTCCGCCGCGGCCGTTGCGGATGGTCTGGTAAATTACCCGGAGATCGCCTTGGGCTTCTTCCTGTTCGAGTATTGCACGGGTGCCGTCGGTGGAGTTACCGTCTACGACGATGATTTCGAGATTTATGGGTACGGCGCGAACGGCGGCGATTACTTGGGCAATGGTGGAGACTTCGTTATAAACGGGGATGATGACTGACAGTTGTTTCATAGGGTTGCTTGAATTAGCAGTTGGGTTATTTCGCGAACCTGGTCTTCCTGCAGGGTGGGATAGAGAGGCAGGGTTAGCTGGTGGGATGCGAATTGGTCTGCATTATCCATTGAGGTTGCTTTGAGTTCGGGGCGGGTGCGGTAGTAGCTGAAGGAGTGGATGGGGGCGTAGTGATGGGAGGTCTGGATTTCTTCGCGGGTTAGGATCTCGATGGCGCGTTTGCGAATTTGGGGTGTGGCGCAGATAACGGATAGGATGTGGCAGGAAGCCATTGTCTGGCCTTCGGGGGGAAGAAGGACGGTGTAGGCTTCGCTTTTTGACAGATGCTGTTGATAGAGGGAAGTCAGCTCCCGGCGTCGTTTGTTGGCATCGAGCATTTTGGATAACTGGACGAGGCCGAGGGCGGCGGTGATTTCTGTGCAGCGGTAGTTGTGGCCGGCAAGTTTTACGTCGTAGTCGGGTTGTTCCTGTAAATGTCGAGACCAGGTGCCGGAAGTGAGGCCGTGGCTGCGAGAAAGACGGGTCCAGTCGCGGAGGGTTTCGTCGTCGGTGATTAGCATTCCGCCTTCGCCGGTGGCGAGGTTTTTGTTGCTGAAAAAGGAAAAGCAGCCGGCAAAACCGAGGGTTCCGAGGGGGATTGAGTCGGAGGTTAAAGCGCCGGGGGAGTGGGCACAGTCTTCGACCAGGGCGATGCCGTATCGGTCGCAAAGCTCTGCAGCGGCGGTGGCTCCGGCGTCATGTCCGGCGTAATGGACCAGGGCTATTGCGGCTATGTCGTTCCGGCTGCGCAGGAGTTCTTCAGCTCGCTCGAGGCAAAGGTATGGGCGGGAGATTGACTGGATATCGCAAAGGAGGGGGATGCCCCCGGCGGCGATGACTGCGTTGGCCGTGGCGACAAAGGTGATATCGGGGATTATGATGGCGTTTTTTTCAGAGGGAGAGTTTTCGAGGATGTAGCGGTAGGCGAGTTCCAGTGCGCAGGTGCAGTTGGCAAGGGCAACGGCGTTTCCTGCTTGGTGGGCTGAGGCAAACCAGGTTTCGAATTCCTGGGTGCGCGGGCCCATAGTGAGCCAGCCGCTTTTTATGGTGTCGACTACGGCGTCGATTTCGCGCTGGTCGAAGTTCAGGTCACTGAGAGGGATTCGCCACATAATTGTGGTTTTGGTATCGGAGTGTGGCGGGTGGTGGCAATGGAAAAGTGACTGGCTCTGGCAAGCTAGTGGGCTTGGTTGACGAAGGGGTGAGTTCCGGATTGACAGTGGCGCTGTAGAGTGTTGCTGGTGTTGGCACATTGGATGTGCGGTCGAGTGTTGCTATGGGATCTGAGATACGTCGCCATGACATTGGATATTAATTTATGAAAGTAGCAAGTAATGAAGCTTCTGCAGGAGTTTAAAGAGTTTGCCGTTAAGGGCAATGTGATTGACTTGGCGGTGGGTGTGATTATCGGGGCGGCGTTTGGTGAGATTGTTACCTCGCTGGTAAATGATGTGGTTATGCCGCCGATTGGGTACGCAATCCAGGGTATTGATTTTTCCGATTTGAGTTATACAATGGCGGTGGTTAACGGGAAGCCGGTTGAGGTGAAATATGGGGCGTTTATTAATAATTGCCTTCATTTTGTGATTGTGGCTTTTGTGATTTTTATGGTGGTGAAGCAGTTTAACCGGTTGCGGCGGGAGCCGGAAACTCCGGAGTCGACGGTGAGGGATTGTCCGTTTTGCGTGGAACCTATTTCGAAGAAGGCTACGCGGTGTCCTCATTGTACGGCAGAGATTGTTGCGGTTTAGGCGGGGGCTCTAAAGACTGGCAGGAGCTTTATATGGTTCGACGTGGACGAGAACGTCGCGGGCAAATGAGCATTCCTGAAGGATGTTATCTTTGACGCGGTGGGCTAGTTCGTGGGCGTGAAGGACGGTCATGTCCGGGGCGACTTCGATGTGGAGATCAAAGAAGAAGAGTTTTCCTGATTTTCGTCCGAAGCACTTTTCGGTTTTTATGACACCGGGTACGGCGAGGGCGGCTTGATGAACTTTCTGCATGAGATCAGTATCCGGCATCTCGTCCATGAGTTCGGCGCTTGTGCGGCGGAAGATATTAAGTCCCATTAGAAAGATGATTATTGATACGCCTATACCGCCGAGGGGATCGGCATAGGCGAATTTGTGGGGATCGATCAGATTGAGGGTGATGGCGGTGGCAGCGACTACAGCGCTGATCATGTCGACTGCATCATTGCCGGCGTCTGCCATTAAGGCGGAGCTGCGGATACGACGGCCTGTTTTGTATTTCGCTGCGGCGAGGATGCTTTTAATGAGGAACGATGCGGCGAGGGGCCATAATATCCATGCGGGCAAGACGACCGGGGGGCCCATCAGGCGGTGGACTGAGTGGGTGATGAGGAGGACGGCGGACATCAATAGGATCGTGGCGACGGTTTTGCCGGCGAGGGATTCGGCGCGGCCGTACCCGTAGGGATATTTTTCGTCGGCGGGCCGGTTTGCGATGGTGATGCCACTCCACACGATGGCGGAGGCGAGGACATCGGAAGCGGATTCAAGGCCGTCAGCGGAGAGGGCGGCGGAGCCTGTAATGAGTCCGGCAGCGATCTTAATAAAGGCAAGAGCGGCGGACGCAACAAGGCCGATCAACGCGAGGCGCTGACCGGCCTTGTGGTCATTGGATTGTGGTTTTGAGCTGGTAATGAGATCAGGCAATGGTGTGGGGAGGTGCGGCGTTTTTAGCTCAGGCGAGCGGCCACTTTATCCCAGTTAACGACATTCCACCATGCCTTTAGGTAATCGGCACGTTTGTTTTGATATTTGAGGTAATAGGCGTGTTCCCATACGTCGTTGCCGAGGAGAGGGAGATGGCCTTCCATGAGTGGGCTGTCCTGGTTTGGGGTGGAGATAACGTCTACGTTGCTTTCACCTTTTGGTTTGACGAGCCAAACCCATCCGCTGCCAAAGCGCTTTGCGCCTGCTTCTTCGAAGGCGGCTTTGAACTTATCGAAATCGCCAAATTTTGCATTGATGGCATCGGCAAGATTGCCGGATGGGGCTTTGGCACCGCCGGGGGTCATGACGTCCCAGAACAGTGTGTGGTTTGCGTGACCGCCGCCATTGTTGCGAACGGCTGTGCGGATGGACTCTGGTACGGAGTCGAGGTCGTTAAGGATTTCTTCCAGGGATTTGCCGGCGAGTTCAGAATGGTCGGAGAGAGCATTGTTGAGATTGTTTACGTAGGCCGCATGATGTCTGTCATGATGGATCCGCATTGTTTGGACATCGATGTGGGGTTCAAGGGCGTCATAGGCGTAGGGGAGTGGCTGGAGCTTGAAAGCGCCGTTGCCACTTTCGGGAGTGGATCCAGCGGCCGTGGATGTCGTTTCATTGTTCTGACCCAGAGCCGGGGCGACTGCTGCCGCCGCGAATATGGAAGCTGCTCCGGCGAGAAACGACCGCCTAGAAGTCGTAAATTTGTTCATCATTGACCTTTCTTGCGGATTATCTTATTATGTCCGAAGTTGCAATAAGCTAAATTTGTTCCAGTGGAGGTGATGCGGTGTGGGAAGAACCGTTAGTTGCTGCCGGGGCGAGGAGCTTTAATGCGGCCGTTGTTGTCTTTAGCGCTACGACTGGCGTTGTCTTTCCATGGACGGGGCGCGGGATTAGGCTGGGGATTACCAGTAGTTGGGGTTTCGTTGTGGTCGGGACCTGCACTGTCGAGGCGGCTGAAAATCATTCTGCCGGCCGGGGTTTGAAGGATGCTGGTGACGGTGACATCGGCTTGGGAACCGATGAGAGCCTGGCCGTCTTCGACGACTACCATGGTGCCGTCTTCGAGATAGCCAATGCCCTGGCCGGACTCTTTGCCTTCGCGGGAAATGAGTAGAGTGACTCCCTCGCCGACATAGACGGTGGGCTTGAGGAAGTTTGAAAGTTCATTAAGGTTGATTACTCGAACCTGATGAAGCTGGGCGACTTTTTGCAGGTTATAGTCGTTGGTGACGAGGGTTGCATTGATCTCGCGGGCAAGCTGAACCAGTTTTTGATCTACGCCTCGTAAATTGGGAAAGTCCTGCTCCATGATATGGAGGTCGGGTAGATTGTCTTTGATTTGCTCGAGAACTTCCAGCCCACGTCGGCCACGGGCGCGACGCTTGGAGTCGGCGGAGTCCGCGATGGTTTGGAGTTCCTCGATGACAAACTCCGGGACGATGAAATTTCCGGTCATGAAACCTGACTCGATAAGCTGGCGGATTCGGCCGTCTACGATGACGCTGGTATCGAGAAGTTTGGCGCCTTCGCCGGGGGCGGACATGATAAAATTCATGCGGCTGAAGCTGAAGCGATGGGCATTTTTCAGAGCGATTACGATTCCGAGATAGCCGAAAACGAGGTTGCAGAGAATGCGGGCTTTGTCTTGGGCGGCCTGGCTGTCCAGGTCACCGAAGACGGTTGCGGGGATGGTCGGATAAATAAGCCAGGAAAAAACCAGACCTAAGAGAAGGCCGGCAGTGGCGAGGAGAAGTTTTTTGGAAGATATGACGCGGGTGGCGATTTCGAAGAGCATGAATACGCCGGCTACGATGAGGCCTATGAGCGTTCCCTCGAGGCCCCGGTTTGGTATATAACCGCGGCCTACCCAGTATCCGGCAAGGCTGGCGATGAGAACGAAAAAGATTCGGGTAAGGTATACGGGGTTTCTCAGCAGGCGGAGAAAAGGGTTTTTTTCTCGCTTTGGAGAGAATGCCATGTCGTCTGGGCTGCTCATGGTGAATTACTATGCGTCTACAGCCAGGATGGTAAATCCTATCATTTTTGTAAATCTTCGTTTGCGAATCTTTAGATCGTTCGATTTTGAGTGGCGGGGCTATGACATTTTTTCATGACAATGGCGGTTCGCCGGGGCGGCTGGCGGCGCTGGGCACTTTGCTTGGTCTTGAGCAGGATCCCGAGGCTTTGGCTTCAGAGACGCTCAATTACCATAAAGCGAGGCTTGATCTGTCCTGTGATGACGGACGGTTCGCGAGGACGCTGGTGTTTGGGGTTTTGCGGCGGGCTCTTACACTGGATTTTTTGTATGGGCGCTTTTTAAGGAGGCGTCAGGCTATTTCTGGTGCGCTGCGGGCTGCGCTTCGGCTGGGGGCGTATCAGCGGTATTTTATGGATCGCATTCCTTCTCATGCATTGGTTAATGATACGATTCAGGCGGCTCGGGCGCAGGTTAAGTTCTCTGCGCAGGAGGTCGGGTTTTTGAATGCGGTTTTGAGGAAGATGACGGTGGACGAGGGGGATTGTTTGTCGCTTTTGCCGCAAGGGAATAGGGTATCTGCGCTTTCTGTGCGGTACTCGTTTCCGCCTGAAGTGGTTTCAATTCTGGTGGAGAAGTTTGGCGGGTCTGGGGCGGCGGGAATTATGGATTCGGCGAATTTAGAGCCGCCTTTAACGATTCGGACTAATCTATTGAGGATTAACCGGGGGGAACTGAGGGAGCGGCTGCTTGGGGAAGGGTTTACGGCGGAACCGGGGGTGTTGGCGCCGGAAGCTCTGGTTGTTGAAAGAACTGCGGATGTAGGGAACAGCGGCGACGGCGGGTCGCTTTTTGAGACGGAGTCTTTTTTGGAGGGGCTGTTTTATGCGCAGGACGAGGGAAGTCAGATGGTGGCTCATATTGCCAAGGGAGCATTGGGGGATGGGCCGATATTGGATTTTTGTGCGGCGCCAGGGGGAAAAACGACGCACCTTGCGGAGTTGACGGGCGGAGAGCGGGAGATTGTGGCTACGGATGCGTCTGACAAGCGGTTGGATATGGTGGAACAGAACGTTTCGCGATTAAAGACGCCTGGGGTTTCTGTTTTGAAGATGGCTGATGTTTTGGCTCGTGTTGAAAGCGGGGAAAAATTTGCGTTAGTGCTGGTGGACGCGCCGTGCAGTGGTCTGGGGACAGTGCGGCGAAATCCGGAGATTCGATACCGGTTAACGGTGGAGGGTCTAATGCGTCATCAAGAGAGGCAACTGGAGGTTTTAAAGGTGGCGGCGGGGTGTGTTATGCCTGGAGGGGCTATTGTGTATAGCACGTGTAGTGTGAGTGATAAGGAAAACGTGCAGGTGATTGCCCGGTTTATGCGGGAGAATGCGGGGTGGGTGCTGGAACGGCCGGAGGGGAGTGGGGTGTCTGACCTGCTGTCTCGTATTGAAAGTAAAAAGAGCGAGTTTGGGTATGCGACGTGGCCCGGGTTGAAGGCGGTTGATGGGTTTGAGGCGGTTGTGCTGCGTAGGTCGCATTAGTTGTAGGCAAAAAAAAACTCCCCATCAAAATGATGGGGAGTTAGACTATCTCACTTTACAAGCTGATTATCCTCGTTAGCCAAGCTTAGAAGCTCTGGGGTGGAGGAGCTGCAAAGCCGGAAGCGGGCTGACCGTAGCCTGCAGGACCGCCAGCAGACGGAGCAGGGGCTGGTGCATAAGCTGGGGCCGGGGCGTAAGCAGGTGCGCCGTAGGCGGGTGGAGCACCGTAGTAAGCCTGCTGTTCAGCAGCTTCGCGGTTGCGTTCCATCTGATTTCCTACGAGAGCGCCACCAGCGGTGCCGATGAGGCCACCAACAAGAGCGCCTTTGCTGCCACTGGCGGCAGCGCCAATGCCAGCGCCGGTGAGGCCGCCAACAGCCGCGCCACCAAGTGTTGTGTTGCCCGGTGCGCGGGCGGTGGTTGCATCGCAACCGGCAAACGGAATTGCCAGTACGGCGAGCAGTGCAAAAGTGTAAACTGATTTCATGAGTGAGAGCTCCTAACCTCTGTGTTCACATGAATGATGACAACATGCGTTGCGAACAGGGCGGACAGTACGCAAGGAAAAACTATCTATTCCACAATTTTCTGTAAGAGTTACGTAATTTGTCAAGCTGGTGACTTTACGTGCGGCATAATCAGATTTAAAATTTCGTGGAAGACGGTGTCGGGCGGTTGCGTGGCGTTGATGATATGGAGTTCGGGAAATTTGATTGTGTGAAAAATTTCGGTAACGCGCGTGAGGTTGTCTTCTTGCTCAAAGGTGTTTGCGCCTTCCGGGCGAGAGGTTCGAATGCGCCCCAGGGCAGTTTCGACGGGGATGTCGAAGTACAAGATCAGGTCGGGGCGAGGGGCGAATTCTTCGTTTGCTTTCTGGATCATATCAACATCAAGACCTAATGCCCCCTGGTATGCCATGGATGATATGTAGTATCGGTCGATGCAGACGATTGCGCCGGCTTGTAGTAGGGGTTTAATGTTGTTTTCGACGTCTTCACGGCGATCTTTGATAAACAGATCGAATTCTTTTTGGGGATCGCGCGGGCCGGGCTGGGTCATTATCTGGCGAAGCTGGCGACCGTGAGGTCCGTTGGTTGGTTCGCGGAGGTAATGGCTATTATGGCCTTTTGAATTCAGATGGTCAACAATGCGATTGGCCATGGTGGTTTTTCCGCTTCCGTCAATGCCTTCGAAAGCGATAAGAAGTCCGTCGAGATTATGGGGAGAACCGGGGCTTTGTGAGTTTGAGTTCATAGGATGTACTGTGGCGATTTCTGTGGAAGGAATTAGGGTAAGTATTCCTTACGGATCAGAGTGAATCTGTGGCGGATAAACGATCGAGGCAAGTCTCATTCGCCTGAATAATGAACCTTTAGCTGTCTAAATGGCATCTACATATCCCTTCGGGGATAAAAACACACGCTGGACGATCGTCAGCCGTGGTGTCTGTCGTAAAGACGGATGCGGGTGCGAGATGACTCCAAGCGGAGGAAAATAACCAGAGCTGGAGGCAGCAAACATGGTAAATATCACCATGAAACAACTGCTGGAGGCGGGTGTCCATTTCGGTCACCAGAGCCGCCGGTGGAACCCGAAGATGAAGCAGTATATTTATACTGAGCGTAACGGGATCTATATTATTGATCTTAAAAAGACGCTTAAGATGCTGCGTGATGCTTGTAAATTTGTTCGCGATGCCGTGGCTGATGGGCAGACGGTTCTTTTTGTTGGAACGAAGAAGCAGGCGAAAGACTCGATTTTTGAAGCGGCCACAGATTGTAACATGTATTATGTTAACAATCGCTGGCTGGGCGGGATGTTGACGAACTTCCGTACGGTGCGTCGTTCTGTTCTGCGTATGCTTGAGATTGAGCGTATGGAGCAGGATGGTACGATTCAGCACTATAAGAAAAAAGAGCAGGCGATGCTGGTGAAAGAGCGTCAGGCGCTGGAGAAAAATCTGGCCGGCGTTAAGAAGATGGAGAAGCTCCCGGGGGTGATCTTCATTGTTGATCCGCACAAGGAAGAGATTGCTGTTCGGGAAGCTCGCAAGCTTCAGATCCCTATTGTCGCTATCGTTGACACCAACTGTGACCCTGATCTGATTGATTGGGTTGTTCCTGGAAACGATGATGCTATCCGTGCTGTTAAGTTGATCAGTCAGAAGATGGCTGAGAGTGTTGCGGAAGGCCTGCAGGCTCGTGTTGATAGTGGTCTGCCGCTTCAGGCTGACGTGCCAGGTGGGACTTTGGGTGTTGATATTGAGAGCCTTGAGAAGAAGTACCGGGACGTTGTAGGTACGGGCGATGAGGATGATACGGAAGTAAACTTCTTTGCTCCGGATGAATCCGGCACGGAAACTCAGGAAGTCAGTGATGCGGGTACGCCTGAAGCTGATGAGCCGAATCCGGCTAAAGAAGGCGAAGAACTGGTTGCGGCAAACCCTGACCAGCAGCAGTAATTCTTAATAGCAGTATTTTGACATTTCACCCGGAATCACACTTTTGTGGTTCCGGGTTTTTCTATTTAAGGGCGGATTTTGAAGTAGGGTGAGGCAGCGTTGTTTTGTCAGGGGAGTGTTTTTATATGAAATCTTTGGTTTGGTGTAGTTAATATTATCGAGTGTGTTTCGCGTGCTCGTGGGAGATCAGACCGGGGTGTGGACATTGACAGAGAACTTTTTTAAGCGGCGGAGTTTTTTATTCGTGGCGTTGGTTTTAACGGCTTCTTCGGCTGTGGCGCAAGCTACGGGTGATGTGAGTGAAATCTATTCCAGCCTGGCATTTTCGGGTGCGGGGATCGTTGTTTTGATTTTGGCTCTGGTTATATTTCGTAAGTTTTCAAAGAGGCGGGGGAGTAATCTGGCTGATGATAGTGGGTTGAATTTGATGGCGATGAAGCAGAAGAACCTGCTGACGCCCGAAGAAATGAAGATGGTTAGCCAGGCTATTGCGCGGCGCATGGCGGAGAAGGAAACGCAGAAAAGAGCGCAGAATTCTTTGACCACATCTACTTTGCTTTATGATCCCGAAGTTGTGAGGCTTCAGGAGGAGGCGATGGCTAAGCGTCAGCAGGACGCGCAGGAGACTGCTGTCAAAGCGGGGTCCGATGGGTTGGCTGAGCGGGCTGATGCTGACGAAGTTTCGGAACCGGAGACCGATGTGTTGTCTGGCGGCAATGACGGAATGACTGAGGCGGAGGATGTTGCTTTGCCGCCGGAGGTGCAGCAGTTGGCTGATGCGGGAATTCTTACGGAAGAAGAGATCGAAAATGTAAGGCGGCGGCTGCGGACGCGGGGGCAATCGTGAGGGCTTTTCGTTACTTTCCGTAGATGGTTCTATAGAGTCGCCAACCATTATTGGACAGTGACTTAGGTAGTTGTTCCTGGTGAAAGAAAGCCTGTTCAGACAGGGACTCGGCGAGGCTTAAATCCAAGGTTTCTGACGCATACAGTACCCAGTTGATCTGTTGGGCTTCGACGAAATGTCTGGCTTGATTCGTGGTCATGTTGAGCCAGGCTTCTTGAATTCCGCCTTCGGTTACGACTTCGTCGTTCCAGAGCATATCCCGGTGGAGGTAGAATGGATATGTTGTTCCCAGCACGAGGACGCGGTCTTGGACAGGGATTACTTTGCGAACTTCAGATAAAGACAGGTAGGAGCCGCCATGTTCGGAGTAGCTGGCAAAGGTGTTAACGTCCTTTTGAGATAGCATGGGGCGGAAGGCCCATCGGAAGGTGGAGGTTTGGCCGAGATTGATTTGCTTTATGGCGGTGCTTGTCCACATTGTAAGGGGAATTAAACCGGCAACGATGAGGCGGGTTTGTCGACTGAGTCGAGGCATAGATTGGGTGGCAAGATGGGCTGTGAGGGGAGCGGCTAGGCAATAGACTGGTGCCATCAGGCGGAAGGCGATAGGAAAGCCGCGGCCGGCGGCTAACAGGGGGACCAGGAGCAAAAGGGTGGTAGAGTATACGCGCCATGGTCCTTTGGTTAATGCGAGGCCTAGCAGAGCGATGATGATGACCAGGAAGATGGCCAGTTCGCCGGATTTCCCGCCAGCGAGAAGATACTGCGGAAAATTTATCATGTGAGAAAGAAGAGGTTGGGGGGTGTTTCCTCCAAGAGTATGGGCTTTTTCAAAAGCGTTTACGGTGGGTTGGAAAATGGGGTTTATGGGAAGGATATTTTGCCCGAGAGGAAAAATGGGGAGGCCGTGGGAAGAATAGCCGCGCCACATCCAGGGAGCGTAAATTATGGCCATTGCGATTAGTGAAAGCGCGGCATGGCGGATGGCAGTTTTGAGGGATGTTTTTTGGGCGAGGGAGAAAGTTGCACCGAGGAAAACGATTGCCGCTATTGGCAACACGAAGCCTTTCGCGCTGATGCCGGTAGCCAGCAGGATGCCGCCGATGGCCCATTGTTGTTTTGTGGCTGGGGTGTTGGTCAGGAGGGGAACCCAGAGAGCCATGCTTCCGGCGAATGTCCAGAGCATTACGCCGAGGTCGTTTTTAGGTTGGACGGGGGCAAGTATTCCATAGATGGCTACGGCGGGAATCCAGATGGCGGCGATGGCTGCGGGGCCCCAGGCGGCGTGGGAATGATTTGTCAGGATTATGCGGCCAGTGCTTAGCATGAGGGTGATTACCATGATCCCGCAGGTGGCGTGTAACAGCGAGCAAAGGACGGGGTCGATACGGACGAGGAAGAGCATGGCGTACAGGGATTCAAATGCCAGGGCATGGGCGGAAGGCATTACATTCGGATAGACATGATAGCGCTGATCGAAAACCCATTGTTGGGGGACGGTGAGGTGATACCACATGGGATCATGATTCATGTCGGGGACCATGGCACCGATGATTGAGTTTATTGTCAGGAGGACGCAGCATAGGACTAAGGCTGTGCTTATGATGCGCTCGGGCAGACTTGCGGTGCGCCATGAAAGGACCAGGTGGCGGAGGTCTCGTCGTAAAGCTCCGGTTGGGGTAGGGACCATTCTCCAGTGAACAATAGAGAGGATCACCAGGGCGATGATCAGCGCGGCTACCGGGAATTGATGAAAATTGCCGGTTGCGCCCGCTAGGGCTCCGAAAAATGAAAGAAGTGCCAAGCCGAGGACTATCCGAAGCAGGAGACACAATACTCCGCTGCCGGGAAAGCAGGCCAGGGCGGGAGTAAAGTATGACAGGGCGGGGCGGCCGACTTGCCATGCGAGGGCCAGGCAGAGCCCGATTGCCCCAAGGTAGGGCAGTGCTAATAGCCAGCTTGATAACATGACTCAGTTCATTTTGATTGCTGCATCAAATGACAAGGATTTAGACGATGGTGCAGGACAATTTGTTGAACGATTCTGGCTGTTGAAGGCGTCGATATTCGTTTTGAATGATAAAAGCCCGGGGGACATTTTAGTGTCCACGCCGGGCTTTTGGCTTATATAATGTGGAGGGGTGTTTAATTAGTTGATCTTAACGGGAGCTCCGGTCTCTGCGCTTTTGTAGGCGGCCATGGCTACTTCTACGGCTTTGAGACCGTCTTCGCCGGTGACGAGGGGTTCGCGTCTCTGGTGGACGGCATCGGTGAACTCCTGAACCATAAGCTGGTCGAGGTCTTCACCCATGTTGAAACCGCTGTGGGTCATGTCAGTGTCGTTAAACTGGTTGATCTGCATGGGGAAGCAATCGAGGGTTACGTTGGCTTTTTCGCCTTTGAGAGCCATTTTTACGTCGCCCCAGATGGGGAAACTTTTCGGACGGGACCAGCTTGTGTCGAGGCTGATTACGGTTCCTTTTTTGAAGCGCATGATTAGCTGTCCGACGTCTTCCACTTTCAGGTCTTCATGGAGACGGGTGTCGAATTCGGCGTAAACACTTTCAACTTCGTCTTCAAGCATCCAGCGCAGGGCGTCTACGACGTGGACGGTGTGATCAATAACGGCGCCGCCGCCGGAGAGTTCTTTTTCGACGAACCATTTACCGGGCATTTTGCCATGGTTTGTGGTTGCGCCGCCAATGATACGGCCGAGTTCGCCGTTCTGGATCATCGTGCGGGTATCTTGAATGCTGGGGCTGAAGCGGACTGGGAATGCGGTCATCAGGGTTACGCCGGCTTTATTGCAGGCGTCGATGATCTGCTGGCTTTCCTCGACGGTGGGTCCGAGGGGTTTTTCGCACAGGATGTGTTTGCCGCGGGCTGCGCATTCTAAGGCGATGGGGAGGTGATCGCGGTTTGAGGAGCAGATGATGACGCCGTCGATTTCCGAATGGTCGAGCATGGCTTTGTAATCACCATAAAATGCAGGAACGTGAGAGTATTGCTCTTTCACCCAGTCCAGGCGCTCGGGGTCGTTGTCGGCGATGGCTACGAGTTCGGCTCCGTTGACCTTGCTGAAGCATGACGCGTAAGACATGGCGTGGAGGTGCTCAAAACTGATAATGGCAAGACGCAGGTTTTTCATACGTTTTATGTTACTCCGATTTGTCACTATAGGATGTTAAAAGACTGCCGGCGACAATATTGGCAATTCGGGCACGAAGGCCAACAACATCGCCTTTGCCGTCGGGGTGCACCCGGTTTGTAAGGACGATTATGGCCAGTTTTTCGGTCGGGTCGATCCAGAGGGAGGTGCCGGTGAAGCCGGTGTGTCCATAGCCGGAATTAAGCAGGTCGCCTTTTTGACTGTTGTAGCCTGAAATAATATCCCAGCCGAGGCCGCGTTCGACGTTAGAATGGTCGAGTCTGGCATGGTCTCGGGTCATGGTCTTGATTGTGGCAGGCGAAAGTATGGGCATATTCTGCTGGGAGCTTTGGACGTGCAGCATCATTCCGGAGAAAGTGGCGAGGTCGCGGGCGGTGCCGAAAAGTCCGGCATGACCGGCGATACCATTCTGTGAGCGGGCGTTTCCGTCGTGAACTATGCCGCAGATCATGGTCCGGGTTGAGCCGTCGTCGGTGCTTGGTGTAGCCATCCATTCGGTCGGTGCGGTACGGTCCAGTTTGTTTTCCGGGACGCCGAAAAAGGTGTCTGTCATGCCTAGTGGGGCGAAGATTTCTTCGGCGCAAAATTCATTGAGGGGTTTCCCACTGATGCGCTCAACTAGATCGCCGAGGACGATAAAACCGAGGTCGCTATAGATGAACTGGCCGCCGACGGGGCCGCGGAGGTTTACCTGGGAAATGTCTGCGATGATTTTGTCGCGTGCGTCGCCTTCGGGATAGCGTTCGTAATAACGTTCGAATGAGGGAAGACCTGCGGTGTGGGTTAGCAAGTGCCGGATGGTGATAGACTCGCGGTCACGGGGGAGGAGGTTAAAGGTTTCTTGTGCCGATTCATGGGAAATCAGGCCAGGGATGGAATTGGTGGCCTTTTGGATTAGCTGGGCTGTTTCTACATCAAGGGATGAGGAAGTTGCGTTATCGGGAGATAGTTTGCCGGAAGTGATGGCTCGTCTTAGCTGATCGAGGATCTCTTTCTGCTGTTCCTCTTCGGGGGTGTTTTTCCATTCCGGGATGTATTTGTTAACGCGGTCTGTCAGGCGAAGCTTTCCCTGCTCGGCCAGTTTCATGATGGCGGTGGCAGTTGCCACGGGTTTGGTGAGGGAGGCCAGGTCATAGATAGTGTCGATGGTGGCTGGTTCCGGATTTTGGCCGACGGCGCGATTTCCGTAGGCTTTTTCAAAAGCGACTTCTCTGCCCCGGTAGACCAGGATAACACCGCCCGGGGTTTCGCCAGCGTCAATTGATTCCTGCATTGCGCGGTCGAGGTGTTTTTCTAAATGCTGGAGGTCTATCCCGGCTTTTTCGGAACTCATGATCTCTCTCGCTTTGTTTGTCCACGAACTGCGATCGTCAGCGGGCTGGGCGATTACGATGGATGTTAGAAGAAGAGGGGTCAGGGCTAGAGTTGCCCAGTAGTGAAGTCCCATAAAGTTAACCTTTTAGAGCAGTAATGTTTGTTTTATTGAGATGCGGAGAAGGCGCAAGAGGAAATATTGATTTGAACGGGCGCGGGGAGCGGGTTGGTTTACATTTGTCTTAATACGGCAGCCATTATGGCGTCTCGCTGTACGCGATCGTTGACGAGGCTTAGGGGGAAGCCAAAGAGGAATACTTCACCCTCGCTGGCAGTGGGGCGAGTGAGCACGGCGGCAAAGTGGCCGTCAGGACTGTCGGCGAATTGCAGGAGGCCAATGCTGCGTCCGCTGTTAACTTGGAATTGTGCCGGGGATACCGACTTTTGGGTGGCCCAGGGGCGATTTTGTGCAGACAGGGTGATCGTGGCGGTTGTGGGGAGGAAGCGTGCGTCGAGGCTTGTTGCGTGGCTTTCCGGAAATGCTGTGTCAATCTCGCTTATGCCGAGGATGCTGGTCAGGAATTGAGAATGCTGGCGGTCTGAATCGGACAGATTAGTGGCGAAGCCGCTGCCGGAAATGTAGAGTTTGCCACCGTCGGAAACGAAGGCTCTCAAGCGGTTAAGAAGTTCTACGGACAGGAGGGGGGAGTTGGGCTGCTGCTGTTCCGTCGTGAGCATAATGCGGCGGTAGTCGGTTCGATCGACAAGGCCTGCTTCCCATGCGGCTGTGTCGGCGCCGTCAAATCCCTGGCCGTTGGCGGCCATGGCCAAAGCTTCGGCTGCACCGGCGGGTTCGATCATTTCGTAGATTGAGCGGACGCGCTCAGTTTGAGCCGTGGGGCGGTATGGTCCGCCGCCGGGTTGAGTGCCGAGAGCGTAGGGAATGTTTGTGGTGCGGTCGAGGATGGTGTTGGCTGCGAGCAGTAGGGTATTTGCGGGGGTGTTTCTGGGCTGATTGCGTCCGGCGGTCTGGTAAGCTGGCCGGACAGCAATTGTTTGTGAAGGGAGAGATTCGCCTGCTGCGTTTACGGCTGTTGCGCGAAGAAATGTTACGCCGGAAGTTGTCAGAAGGTCCACGGAGCCTGTGGCCTCAGTTGCTTCAAATTCTACTCCGCCATCAAAGCCATGGCCATTGGTGGAACGGTAAACCCGAACTGTGGTGGGAGGAGCGCCGGCAAAGCGTCCGACATCACCGAGGAGCCATTTTACCTGAATGGAACCGTCAGCCACTGTGGCAGCAAGAGCGGCAGGTCGAGCGGGTGGCATTGCGTCAGCGGGGCGACCGCTTTTGATTTCATGCTTCCATTTGAGCATGCCTCGCAATGTTGCCTGGGACATGTTTATACGAGACTGGGGATCAAGGAGGAACGTGACGTCTTCGGGATTGTCGTGGAATGCTGTCTCGACGATTGTTGCGTTCATTTCGTTCTGGATGTAGTCGCGTCGAAGTTCGCCAAAATTGATACCGCTGTAGGTGTTGCGGACGCGGTCAGACCATTTTTCGCCTGCGGGTTCGCGTTCGTGGCGCATCTGGTCATTGAGTTCCTGGCCGATGATTTCGGCGAGGGTTTCCTGGTAGCTGGGGCGCCGGTGGGGGCTGGCGTTGAATAGAGCGACTGTGCCCCGTGCGCGTCCTGTGGCAGCATTGGAATGAAAGCTGATCAAGACTCGGTCAAGGTAACTGCCGAAAGTTTCGCGGTTAATGTGGGCGGCGGCTTTGGGAGGGGAGGAGATGGTGGAGTGGCCGTCGCGACCTACGTCAAAGATGCGGCGATCGGCGTTGGCTCCGAGGCTGTGTTCAATCCAGTAGTTGTCCCCTTCGTCTTCGCGGTCGAATCCTGAAATGCCTCCGGGACGAGGGACGTCTCCTTTGCCGTTTCCGAAGCGGACGGCATCTGCGACCACTACGTGGTTTCCGTAAGCCTCATAGGGGTCGATGACCTGGTTGGAGATGTCGACAAAGCCGGAGTCACCTTTTTCGAAATAATAGGTGCCGAGCCAGACCCAGGTTTTTCCAAGTTGGCGCCAGTTTACTCGTACCTCTTGAGTTCCGCCGGAATGGCGCACACGGTAGACTTGATTGGAACGGTCAATGCCGTCTTTAGCCCAGACGTAGACCGGGTAGTGGCCTGCCTCAGGGATCCATGGACGGTAGCGGGCTATTGCCGTTTCTTCCAAGCTGGCTGGTGCAACGGCATATCGGAACTGTGTATCTTCGGGGCCGAAGAACCTGTCGGAAGACCCTTTACGCCAGTCGCCGTAAAAAGTAACCTGGGGCATGGCGTTATCAAGGATTCGTTCATTGGGCTGGTGATCGATGGGTTTGAGAGGAACAACTGTTGCGCCGCTGTTCAGGAGCAGGTGGGCAAAAATATGCATTTGGTCGGCATTGCCAATGTCTTCGACTACGCCGTGTGACAGACCGCGCTGGGTGTAGTAGATCATCCGGTCGGCGTCGTAGGTCCAGCCGTGGCCGGCCATGGTGAAGACAACTTTATCAGTGAGGGCGCCGCGGGGCTGATATCCGATGGATCCGGGTGGGGCAGGAGGGGTGTCGCGGGTGAGGTCGGACAGGGGTTTGGATTCGATGGGGTCCGATGTGTCAGGCTCGCGGTAGTCATCGGTTGCTGCGAGTTCGACGAGCAGGGGAGGGGATTGTGGCGCAACAGACTCTACTGTGAGAGATTCTGTTGTGACATTCTGGGCAAAGGCCGGTGAGAAAAGCAGAGCCATTATGGTGGCGCAGTTAATAAACTTAAACGGATTGATTGCAGATGTACGCATGGGTGAAGTGTGGACTTGTCAAACTTGTGGACACAACCAAAAACGTAATTTTGCGCTGATTCGTCTGTTAATTATGGCGGGTGTTTTGTGTTGCGCTGTTTGGCATTTTCTTTGACCGATTACCGGGGCTTAAAATGGGTAGGGGAGTAGCACTATGTCTAATGTGAATTCTTCCCTGTTAACGCCAACTGTCGGCAGCCCTGCCGCTGCAGGTTTTAAAATGCCAGCGGAATGGCAGCGTCATGAGGCTACGTGGATTGCGTGGCCACATAATAAAGATGACTGGCCGGGGAAGTTCCACCCAATTCCCTGGGTTTATGCGGACATTGTGCGTCATCTCTCGCAGGATGAAATTGTTAATATTTTCGTAAACGATGAGAGCGCCGAAACGCGAGTGCGGCGGATTTTGGAGAGATCGGGTGCAAATCTGGAGTCTGTCCGGTTTCATTTGGTTCCGACGGATCGTGTGTGGACGCGGGACAGTGGACCGATTTTTGTGCAGGATGAGACGGGATCGACGGCAATTACGAATTGGCACTTTAATGCCTGGGCGAAATATGATAATTGGGCGAACGATGATCAGTTGCCGGATTATGCTGCCAAGACTTTGAAAATGAAGCAGTTTAAGCCGCAGGCGGGAAAGCCTAAGCGGCGGGTGGTGCTTGAGGGTGGGGCAATTGATGTTAATGGGGCCGGGCTGATTCTGACTACGGAAGAGTGTTTGCTAAGTGATATCCAGTGCCGGAACCCCGGGCTTTCGCGGGAAGAGATGGAGCAGGTTATGTGCGATAACCTGGGCATTCGCAAGGTTCTCTGGTTGAAGAATGGGGTGGCAGGGGATGATACGCATGGCCACGTGGACGATCTTGCCCGGTTTACGGATGAGAATACTGTTGTCATTGCCAGCGAGGATAATCCTGAAGATGAGAATTATGATAATCTCCGCGAGAATTACAAGCTGTTAAAGGGCATGACAAACCTGGAGGGGAAGCCTCTTCGAGTGGTTAAACTTCCTATGCCGGCCCCGGTTATTTTTGATGGTGAACGTCTGCCGGCGAGCTATGCTAATTTTTATATCGCGAACGGGAAAGTGCTGGTTCCGACGTTTAATGACCCTAAGGATCCGGTTGCATTGGGGATTCTGCAGAAGCTTTTTCCGGGCCGGAAAATCATTGGCATTCACTCACTGGACTTGGTGTGGGGTCTGGGTACGATTCATTGCATGACACAGCAGCAGCCGGCGTAACGGGGAATGGTTTCGCAAAGAAAGCATCTTCGTGTTCTTCATATTACGCCCAGTGTGCGGCTTCTTGGGGCACGGCGCAGCTTGCTGGCGCTGGTTAAGGAGCTGGCGGGTACGCGGGTGGAATCGCTGGTTGTGGTGCCGGCACTGGGGGCTTTGACTGATGAATTTGATAAATTGAGGATTCCTTACCGGGTGGTGTTTTTGCCACCGTGGCGGAAAGGAAAAAGCTGGCTGACAATGGCGAGGCAGGTGGGGGAGTTGCGTCGAATTGTTGATGAGTTTCAGCCAGATGTTATCCATTGTAATGAAATTTATCCCAACCCTCATGCTCTGGTTGCTTCCGGTGAAGGGCCGGTCTGGCTGGAGTTGGCTAACCGGCTTTTGACGCGAAATTTTCTGAGGCCGCAGCGGATCCCAGTGGTGACTCACATGCGTCTTTCGGTAAACGACCGCCTGATAAAAAATTATTACCTGGCTAACTCTACCCGTTTAATTGCAGTTTCTCACGGGGCAGCATCTGATTTTGACGGCTATCCGTGGAAGGGGTCGCTAGTGCGGGTGGTTTATAACGGGCTGGATTTTGCGCCATTTGAAAAGGCCCGGTCGCTGCGCGAGCAACAGCGGCGGGAGCTGGGGTTTGGGCCTGAGCATTTTGTTATTGCTCAGATCGGACTGATGATGCCGCGAAAGCGTCCGCGATTTCTCATTGATGCGGCATCGGAAATTTTAAAGTCGACGCCGAATGCCAAGTTTTTGTTTATCGGAGATGCCAGTCCGGGCCAGCAATCTTACCTGGAGGGGTTGAAGTCGGAAGTGTCGAGGCTTGGGCTAGACGATAAATTTTGCTGGCTTCCGTTCCAGTCTAATATTGCTCCGTATTTCGCTGCGGCGGATCTTAATATGCTGGTGAGCGACGAAGAAGGCTTTGGTCGTGTGATTTTGGAGGCGGCGGCGGCGGGGGTGCCTACTGTTGGCAGCAGGGTCGGGGGGATCCCGGAGTTGATCGAGGACGAAGTTACGGGGTTTCTGCTGGGCGAGCCTGATGTTTCTGACGAGGACTTTTGGAAAGGGATCCCGCGCCTAGCGGAGATTGTAAACCGTCTGGCTGAAGATTCTGATTATGCTGGGAAGATAGCGGAGGCAGCGATTTTCAGGGCTAAGGAACGGTTTGGTCTCGATCAGTATGTGCAGGGTTGTGTGTCAGTTTTTGAAGAGGCTGTCTGGGAGATTGATGCGCGGCGTGATTCCTGGGATTAGGCTTTTTCCAAAACATCTTTTAGTGAGATTACTTTCTTTCCATCCCGGCCGGTGACGGTTTCTGAATACAGCATGGAGTTCCATACGGCTTCGGTAGTGGCATCGGCTGCAGCGGTGAAGAGCTGATTGATACGGCGTTCGTTCAGGATCGAGATGCTCTGGAACTCGCCTCTGTCATAATGGTTAATCCGGTATCCGGTGGAAAAGGCGACCACGACGTCGCCGCTGCCGTTGCCCCAGACGGAGCCCATTCGGGCAAGGCCGGCGCCGCACCGACGGGCTATCCGTTTAAGCTGGCGGTGTTCCAAGGGGATGTCTGTTGCCAGCACGATGATGATGGATCCTTTGTCTTCATCAACTTCGCCGCCGGGTTTGACTTTCCAGCCGTGAGGAAGGATCAGCTCGTCGGCTGAGCCGAAATTGGAGTTTACCAGGATGCCGAGGTGGTAAGACTTTTCGCCGAGCTTAATCTGGCGTGAGGCGGTTCCGATTCCGCCTTTATATCCGAAGCAGCGCATGCCGGTTCCGGCTCCGACGCTGCCCTGAACAACGGTTTCGTCGCAGGCATTTTGTAACGCTGCCATTGCGTCATCTTCGGTTACTGCAAGGGCCTGAATATCACTTAATGTGCCATCGTTGCATTCGCATACGACGGCGTTATAGGTGGAGGTGGTGCGTCCGATTTCGGGATTGTCTTTGATGGCCTGACGAATGAGAGCATTGGTAACCGTGCCGACGGCGAAAGTATTGGTGAGCATGATGGGCGATTCGATTTGGCCGAGTTCTTCCACCTGCATGAGGCCGACGCTTTTGCCGAAGCCGTTGATGACTTCCACGGCTCCGGGGACTTTTTCGCGAAAAATGTCGCCGTCGTGGGGAAGAACTGCGGTGACACCGGTGAGAATGCCGTCGCGCTTGAGGGTCTGATGGCCTACCAAAACGCCGGGGACATCAGTTATAGAATTGTTTTTTCCGGTTACGGCATTGTCGGAAATTAAACTTGTTTCCCGGGCGGATGGCATCGTAGATTAAACCTCATGAACTTAATGTTTCAGGAGCAATCTTCATCCTGTATGTGGCTCAGGCAACAGGATTGTGTGATAGAAACGAAAAAGGCCCACGCTTGCGCATGGGCCTGATTTGCTTGTAAGAAAATGGTGGGCCATCTAGGACTCGAACCTAGAACCAATAGATTAAGAGTCTACTGCTCTACCATTGAGCTAATGGCCCGTTTGTAGCACTTACACCCGAGGTGCGTGTGCGGTAGTACATTGTCCTAAAAGGCTTTATTTCGCAAAAAGTCTTGGTTAGCTAGATTACTTCAGGGCGTCAGCCTTGTCGGTTTTTTCCCATGTGAAGCCGTTGCCGGAGCGGCCAAAGTGACCGTATGCGGCGGTTTCGCGATAGACTGGACGCTTCAGGTCCAGGGCGTTGGCAATGCCCTTCGGCGAAAGGTCGAAGTTCTTTTCTACGAGCTGGGTCATTTCGTTGTCGCTAATTTTACCGGTTCCGAAGGAATCGACATAGATGGAGACTGGCTTGGCGACGCCGATGGCGTATGCTACCTGGACTTCGCAGCGCTCTGCAAGGCCGGCGGCGACGATGTTTTTGGCTACCCAGCGTGATGCGTAGGCTGCGCTGCGGTCGACTTTGCTTGGGTCTTTACCGCTGAATGCGCCTCCTCCATGGCGGCCCATTCCACCGTAGGTGTCGACGATGATTTTACGTCCGGTAAGGCCGGTATCGCCATGGGGTCCGCCTACTACGAAGCGTCCGGTTGGGTTAACGTGCAGAATGATATCATCTGTTTTGTAACCAAGATGATCTCCGACGTGAGGGATGACGAGTTTTTTCAGGTCTTCTTCGATCTGCCTTACGTCTACGTCTTCGCTGTGCTGGGTGGAGATGACAATAGTGTGCACGCGGGCGGGTTTATTGTCCTGATACTCGACGGTGACCTGGCTTTTGGAGTCAGGGCGGAGGTAGGGGAGGGTGCCATCGTGGCGCAGATCGGCGAGGCGCTTTAGAAGCTGGTGTGACATGGTAATGGGCAGCGGCATGAGTTCCGGGGTTTCGTTACAGGCGTAACCGAACATCATAACCTGATCGCCGGCTCCTTCGCGATCGACGCCCATGGCGATATCGGCAGACTGCTGATCGAGGGAGATCATTACGCCGCAGGATTTGCCATTAATTCCCATATCGTCGCTGGTGTAGCCGATATCAGTGAGGACGTTACGGACCAGGCTATTGTAGTCAACTGTGGCTGCAGTCGTAATTTCACCGGCGACAACTACGAGGCCGGTAGTGGCGAGGCATTCACAGGCAACGCGGCTGTTAGGGTCCTGCTCGAGAAGGGCATCGAGAATGGCATCGCTCAACTGATCACAAACTTTGTCAGGGTGCCCTTCTGAAACGCTTTCAGACGTAAAAAGTTGACGCTTTGCCATGGTTGCTCATTAGCTCCGGGAGTTATGATTGATGTCAGCCGCGCGTGCGTCCGACGCCGTTGCGGATTGCAAACCAGTTAAAAAAGTATTCTGGAAAAAAGACCGATGGGAGGCGAGTGGGGAGTGCAGGAGTGAATGGTGGGCCAGGATCAGTCTGTAGCACTGCCACGCATGGCTGGCTTTCCAAAGAGCAGATCTTTTAGAGTGAGGAGCCCGTATTTGATATATTGCATGAGTTCTTTGGGGGAGCGGGCTTTTTTAAGAGTCTGCCAGATATAGCGCGGCTGAAGGTAGATTCGGCGCAGGGCCTGTCGGCGGTAGTCTCCGAGCTGTTCCTGAGTAAGATAAAGTCCGCCCATGGCGGGATTTGCGTAGGCTTCGAGGGGGACTTCTCCTGGCTGGATTAGGCCGTGTTCGAGCGCTATACGATGCAGTTCGGTGCCGGGGAATGGATAGCTGTAGAAGACTTCGACGAAATCGGGTTTGATTTCTTTGGCTAGCTGGACGTTGTCTTCAATGGTCTGGGGGGTGTCCCACGGCAGACCCATAAGGAGATATATGCTGCTGTTGATGCCCACTTCGCGGCAAAGTTTTACGGCTTCCCGGGCTTGATCGACTGTCGCCTTTTTCTTAATCTTTTCGAGGATTTCCTGATTTCCGCTTTCGACACCGAAGGCGATGATCCAGCAACCTGCTTTTTTCATCCATTCCAGCATTTCGCGGTTGATGCAGTCGACGCGGCTGTTGCTGGCCCACTGGATGTCAAGTCCGCGGTCGATAATTTTCTGGCAAAGCTCTATGACCCATTTTTTGTTTTGAGTGAAGAGATCGCTTCGGAACAGAAAGCTGCGGATTCCAAATTCGTTAACGCACTGCTCGATTTCTGCTATGACGTTATCGGTGCTGCGATAGCGATTTTTCTTTCCGCTTACGACGGGGGCGAGGCAGTAGATGCAAGAGTGGGGGCAACCGCGATTAGTTACGATGGTGGTCTGCGGCTCCATTGTGTCCGGCCGGAAATATAGCTCATTCTTCGTGAGATGTCGGGCGGGAAATGGAATGTTGTCGAGGTTGTCAATAAATCCGCGGTCGGGATTTTTCACAATTTCGCCAGTATCGCGACGCCAGGTCAGGCCTGAGATTTCTTCCAAAGGGAATCCGCGGCCAAGTTCTGCGGCGGTTATTTCATATTCTCCACGGATGACGCAATCAAGCTGGGGATATTTTTCGAGGCTTTCCTGATCAAGAACATGGAAGTGAGCGCCTTTGGCTACGGTCAGGACGTTTGAATCAATTTCCTTGGCAATTCGCGCTGCTTCCACATCTTTATGCAAGGACGGCGTGGTGATGGAAAGCATGATGACATGGGGTTTAAAGGCAGTGAAATCAGACCTGAATTCATCCCAGCCTCTATTTTCTGCGGGGTAATCTACCATTTTACATTCGCAGCCTGCAGCTTCTACGGATGCCGCTGAATACATGAGGTCGATTGGAGGACGGAGCGCGATGGTCTTCATGTCCTCAATGGGCGTCTGGCAGCGGTCTTCGCGGATGTAGAGGCCCGTGGGCGGCACTATGAGCATCACGCGGTGGTTCGTAGATTTCACCGTGTGTTCCATAGCCGTGGCAGAGGTCGTCGATATTTCTTTAGTTAGTGTGGTCAATTCTTTACAAGATACAATGTTCCATGTACTTATATTACAAGAGGTCTTCGTCCGGTCCATCACCTGTTGATTGTGTGGCTCCCGCAGAGGGCCATAAATTCCTGCCGAGTCTGACTGTTGCTGCGGAAATCGCCAGTCATGCAACTGGTCACGGTGGTGCACTGCTGTTTTTCTACGCCGCGCATCATCATGCACAGGTGAAAGCCTTCCATGACTACAGCTACGCCGCGTGGCTTCAAGATATCGTTTAAGCAGTAGGCGATCTGATTCGTCAGGCGTTCCTGAAGTTGCAGGCGCTTGGAGAACATATCCACAATGCGGGGGATTTTGCTGAGGCCGATCACTTTCCCGTCCGGGATATATCCGACGTTAGCGATGCCGTAAAATGGGAGCATGTGGTGTTCGCACATGCTAAAGAAGTGGATATTTTTTATGGAGACGATTTCGTCGTATCGTTCGGAAAAGATGGCGTTGTTAACGATGCTTTCCACAGACATACTATAGCCAGAGGTCAAAGTTTCGAGGGCTTTGGCCACGCGCAGGGGTGTGCGGACGAGTCCTTCCCGGTCCGGGTCTTCTCCTACCAGTTCGAGTAGACGGGTTACGACAGACTGTAGCTCCAGTTGACGGGCGGTTGGTGCAGCCGTAGAGAGGTTGCCTTCATCCAAAGCTATGCTGTCGGCGAGGTTCGTTGCTGCGGCGGGGCTGATCTCAATTTCCGTAGAAGTGTGGCGGTTGTTGTTTGTCATTACGATTAAATCAAACTCCCATGGCAGCAAGGCCTTCAACCGTTACGTGTGGCCCGTAATATGTAATAATATTGTTTCCCCGTTCTCCGACGCTGATGCTGAAGAGGCGGCCTTCTTTAATATGAGGCTCCAGCACCTCCCAG
>CAYUGQ010000009.1:0-41363 GCA_964444305.1 uncultured Candidatus Sumerlaeota bacterium | reverse complement strand
TACCACGCCCCGCACCGTGCCCGGTGGACGGGTGCTTGTTTTTCAGGCTCCACTCGGGATCAGAAACCCGGGGGCCCTTTTAGCCCGGTTTTCATTCCGGGGGGTGCGCCTTTGGTGCAGACCTGGTGGATGGTGGGGGTCGGCTTGCGATCTTGTGTTGTTTGCGTTTTTGGCTTTTTTGCATTTTCTTCTTGCATATTACTAGAACACCAGTTCTATCTTTAGGTTATGTTCACCATGGGAAAGGGTTTCCATTATTATGCCTCGGCTTCCTGAGAAGCAGCAGAAGATTTTGGATTTTATATGTGATCAGCATGCGCGGACGGGGGTTTTTCCTTCGGTGCGGGAGATTGCGGCTCATATGGATTTTAAGAGTACCAATACGGTGGATTATCATCTTCGCCGGATGGAGGCCGGTGGTGTGCTGGAGCGGGGGGCGCGGCGGGCTCGGAGTTTTGCGGCGTTAACCGGGCCGGGCCGGGGTAAGGCTGGTCGTACTAATGGTGAGGCTTCTTCGTCAGCGGCGGCTCGTCGCCGGCTGGAGATTCCTGTGCTGGGGCGGGTTGCGGCGGGTGAGCCTATTCTGGCGGAGCAACATTTTGAGGATGCGGTCAGTCTGTCGTCTCTTTTTCACTGTGATGACCAGACGTTTGCATTGCAGGTGCGAGGGGAGAGCATGATTAATGCGGGGATCATGGAGGGTGACCTGGTGATTGTGAAGCACCAGGCGAGTGTGGCTAATGGAGAGATCGGGGTGGCGGTGATTGATGGGGAGGCTACTGTGAAGCGGATTTATGATGAGGGAAAAAACTGGCGGCTTCAGCCGGAAAATGACTCTCTTGAGCCGATCATGGTGGCGAAGGGGCTTGCGGATTTTTCTATTGCGGGAAAAGTGGTCGGGGTTATTCGGCAGATCTGACTTCTACTAACTCTGCTTTTGAATTATTATAGCGCTTGTCCGGCTGCGGGAACGCTGTTTGCTGATATGAGGCCATTTTCACTGAACTGCTACATCGAAAGAGGGGCCTCATGCGCAAATGGCTTATTGCAACGGCCTGTATTGCCTTACCGCTTATTGTCGGTTTTACGTCTGGTTATTTAAGTGGCAGTGGCGCCGGGAACCCGTGGTATCAGAACCTGGATAAGCCGTCGTTTAACCCGCCGTCGTGGGTGTTTGGGCCGGTCTGGACTACGCTGTATGTCCTTATGGGCGTCTCGTTGTTTTTGATTTATGATACTCCGCGCTCTGCTATGCGGCGGTGGGGGTTGATCCTTTTTGGCGTACAGCTTGTGCTGAACTTTTTTTGGAGCCTGATCTTTTTCCGATTTGAAATGCTGGCGGCGGCTTCGGCGGAAATACTTCTGTTGCTGGCGTCAATTGTGGCCATGATCTTAGTATTTTATCGCGTTCGGCCGGTGGCTGCTTATCTGCAGATTCCTTATTTGCTTTGGGTGTCATTTGCTTCGGTGCTGACGATTACGATTTACTGGATGAACCGCGGCTAGATTGTGGGTGTGGGTTCCAGTGATTTGTGATCATGGCGATTACGTTACGGTAGTCCGTAGTCGGCCGCAATTGAGCATGGGATGCGCTGCCCAGGATGGGATGCTTTCCAATTAACCCGCCAGGAAAGTTGTGCCCTGTGATAAATACTGGTGCGGCATGGCCGTGATCAGTACCGGCGGCGGGGTTTTCGGCCGGGCGTCGGCCAAATTCTGTATAGGTCACGGTGATAACTCGATTGGCGCTCCCCTGTCGGGAAAGTTTCGTGATGAAATCCTGCATGGCGTTTCCGTAACTTTTCAACAGATGACTGTGGGCGGCAAGCTGACTTGCGTGGGTGTCGAATCCCGTTAAGGTCACTTCGTAGAGCTTTGTAGGGTCGTCGGCGGCGATAAGTTTTGCGATGGCTTGAAGTTGCGATGAAAACGTTTCGGTCGCTGAAGACGGGGCGGATCGGATCAAGCGCCGGGCCTTTGCGTAAGCGTGTTCGTCCGGGGTCGCTCCACCGTTAACAGATGTCGCCAGATAGCGCTCCATCCATGATGTCGTTTCCGATTCATTGTCGGTCCCTGTTCGCCACATCATGTTGGCCCGGCGATGACTCCTGTGTGGGTGCGGGGTGCCTACGCCCTGCACTATGGTAAGCTCGCCGGAATCATACAAGGATTTCAGGCCCATGAGGTCCGCATGAAGTCCTAAGCCGGTTTCCAGCGGCAGGGTATCTTTTTCAGCGATGGCGAGGGTGGGGCGATGGCGGTAATACTGATCGTCAAAAAATGGCACCACAGTGTTTAAGCCGTCGTTTCCGCCGGCCAGGCGAATGATTACTAGAACGAGATCGCTTTCTTGGGCCGTTGCGCCGGATAATTTGGCCGCGCCAACCCCTTGTGCCAATCCCAGCGTTGCACCGGCGGCTGCCGCCGCCGCTTTCAGGAAACCCCGCCGGCTGCAGGTCGCCGCCTCATCCAAAGCTTTTACGGATTTCTCCAAACGCACGAACATCAGAAAGTGCCCCGGTGATTAATTGTTAAGATAATCTTCCACGGTCGCATTTTTAAGGGATTCTGACTGCCAGCGTCTTACCGCCATCTCCCGGCGGTAGCGGTCGTATAACAGGCGAAGATCATCGGGATGACGCTCCGTGAGTTGCAGAATGTGATAGCCCACTGGCGATTTCACTACGGGACTGATCTCGCCCGGCTCTAGCTTTGCGAGGGCTTCATTGATTTCTGGATACATCGTGCCCTGGGCGAAGTAACCGAAGTCTCCGCCGAGATACGCCGTCAGCCGATCCTGACTGAACCGGCGTGCGGCATTTGAAAATGACAGCAGGCGTGCTCCCGGCGGGGCTGTTGTGTTGCCGTCGTCCAGACGCAGTCGAATGTCACCTGCCCGAGCTTTTGCGTCGTTTCGGTTGAACTCAGACATATCCGGCGTAGCCCTGAACACAATGTGGCTCGCGCGCAATATGGGGACCTGCTGGATGGCTGGGCGAAAGTTCTGAGAATAGCTTGTTACGTCGGCCTCAGCGGCGGTTGTGCTGGTGGCCTGATCTCCGATATAACGATTAACCTTTTGGCGCACGAGAATGTTTGTCACGGCGGCTTCGATCTGCGGCGGCGTCAGAAGGCTAGCCGCGGGTAAAACCCTGCCGGCGCGATCGGTAACAAAGTTTTTCATTTCCGCCTGAACCTCGCGTTGCTCCGGCATGAGGCGGTTGCGCTCTGCATAATTGCGAAACAGAGCGTTCAGGGTCAGTTCGTCTTTAATGGTGTGACCCAGCGCCGCGGCGATGTGAGGTTCCATGCCGGGATGTTCTTCATACACCGAAGCGCCCATCAGGCGGATGCGGGTGATGAAATCGTCCCAGGTTACAGGCGTGCCGTTGACGCGCATGACGATTCGCTGGCCGTTTTCCAGGGGCAGGGTTGAGCTGGTCATAGCGGGAAAATCTTCCGGGTTAAATGTCCCCTGGGGCAGGGGGGCGGGGGTTGATTGTGGGGAAGGCGCTACGGCGACGGACTTTGTCGATGCGGGTTGAACCGGGTTAGCGGCCAGGCCGAGCGGCGCAACACAAAAGATAGCCAACAGTCCACCATATTTCTCCCATCGCATTGCCGAGGTAACTTTTGCGATCATAGTACTTTCCCCTTTTGTGTTAGCTTCTCTCGTTAAGATAGTGATCTTCGATGATCGTTCCCCAGCAATGGATGATGCTTTCATGGACTTCCTGAATGAGCGCGGTTTCTCGCGATGGGACCATGACGGTGCGGTGACACATGGCGGCCAGGTCTACGCCGGCTTCTCCGGTCAGGCCGATCAGGTGACATTCACACTGCTGGCCGGCTTCTGCCGCCTGTAGCACGCTGGGGCTTTTGCCGCTGGTAGATATCAAAATCAAAATATCGCCGCGCTTTGCATGAGCCTGAACCTGCCGGGCAAACACATGGTCGAATCCATAATCATTACTGATGGCTGTCAGGGCGCTGGTGTCCGTGGTTAGAGCCAGGGCGGGCAAGGCGGTTCGGTGATGACGAAAGCGTCCGGTTAGTTCACTGGCCAGGTGCTGGGCATCGGCCGCGCTGCCACCATTGCCACACACGAGCACTTTGTTTCCTGTGGAGAAGGCGTTTAAAATTGCCAGCGCGCATTCGCTGATCGTCTCAGAGAGTTCGCTGGCGCAACGCAGTTTGAGCTGTGCAGATGTCTCAAGGTGCATCCGCACACGCTCAATCTCTGCGGAAGAATTATTGATATCCACTGATGCGGACGCTTTGCGCCATGGTTGAAAAGTCTTCGTCGTTTTCCGCCATGGTTTCCTTCGGACCGGTGATGCGGATAAAGAGGCTGCCTTCGGGGCCACCTTCCACCACGAGGCCGAATAAGGCGTAATTGTCTTTCGGCTCCGGAGCGGGGGCCATTGGTCCCATGCTGCCCGGGTTATAAGTGCCTTCAGTTTTTACGAGAGCAATGCGGAGATTATCCCGCTCGATGCGGGCCACCTGCGCTCCGGCCTCGGGATCGGCCGGATTGGAAAACTGGCCTGCCCAGCGGCGAATGTTATCTTCCATGCCGCCGCCCTGGTTCTGCCCGAAATAAAAGACGGCCATTTCTGCGGGACCGGCGGTGCCATTAATCTTATATTCCGCCACGCGAATCGGGTTGGCCGTTTTCACGTTTTCCCAGTCTTCATTCACTGTCAGGGCCAGACCCGCCACCTGCAAAATGTTGCCACCGGCCAGGACCTCTGTCTCGCCGGCCTGGATCACCATATCCTGTCCATCCACGGCGGTGCCGGCAGATGCGTGAGGATCGGGCGTGTTGCCTACCAATTGATCCAACGGCGGAGCCGCATGTTTCGGAATGGCATGGGGATCGCCGGTTCCAGCACCGCTCACGGGCTCAAGAGAAGCTTGCGCTGTCGCATGTTGCGGCGAGCCGACGTCCATGCGTGACACTCCCGTGCTTTCCGGCTCCGTCTTACATGCGGTCAGAATTGATGCTGCGGCCAACAGGGGGATAAAGGTCTTATAACTTTTAAAGTTCATGGGCAGAAATTCCTTTGTTAGGATGCTACCGTTGGGTTGAATGATAGCTTCAAATGAGGCTCTGGGGCATTTGACTCCAATTGCGCAAACGGAAAGGCGCAAATGCGGTGATTTTTATTTTTCGGCGGGTATAGCGTTTTCACATGAACGCACTCGGGGTTATTATCACCTTATTCATCCTCAGCGTGGTTGGTCCGTTTGTAGCTCGGCTGCATAATCGTCCGCTGGTGTGGGTTACGCTTGGCCTTGTGAACCTGATCATTATCTCGCTGTTCATTATCGTCAGAGACACCTGGCACCCGGAGCTTCGCGGGAACTAAGGCATTAGTGATCAGTTCGATCGGCTGATCAGATTAATCCTCTGTGTCCAGGGGCACCCGCTGGCGGGCGCCTCGATATAGAACTTCATAGTTCATCCGAAACTGCCGGTTTTCTTCTCCGGGCTTCAATTGGTAGGTCAAAATTGCGTCATGGGTTTCTCCCGGTGCGATCCGGTCAATATCCGTCGTCCCCAGCAGATCCTGGTTCTTCATCTCCGGGCTTGCGTAATACCGCACTTGAAGGCCCTGAGCTGCAGACTCGCCCGTGTTGCGAATTTCCGCCGCGATCCTGATCTGCCGTTGCTGGCGCTCTTCGGCCGTGAGGGGCAACACCTGGATGCGTCCTTTTTGGATTCGGGCCTTTGACCGCACGGGCAGCGTGAACTGCACTTCGTTATTGTCCGTGTTTCTGTCGGGGGTCTGGTAACTGCTGGATGCCGTAAACCGGACCACGTTTTCCCCGGCATTTCTAAACGGATCCCAGCGAAGGCGGGTTGTGGCGCTTGTGTGGGGCATCAACGAGATCAGCGGTTGGCGGATTTTTACCTGGCTTTTCAGAGGCTCTGCCGTGCCGTCGGGCAATATCCGTTCACCGCTCACCTGAACTCCATCCACGGGAGACTCGCCCACGTTTGCCAGCGTCACATCGAAATAAATTGTTTCGCCATCGACTGGGGATTGATCTGGAGACGTGATACTGGCAATCGTCAAATCAGGAAAATAATCGCTGCCGAGAACCACCTGTGGCGCGGGGAACTGGCGAAATTCCGGATGAAGCCCTTTCGGATCAAACTGAAGATTATAGGTGGCCGACGTCTGATCGGCAGGCACATCCACTGACATGCTCACATTCGTAGTGCTGCCCGGCCGCGCGCCCGGTATCGCGACGGCGCTGTCGGCGATCAACGTCCCGTCCGGACGTACCAGGGCGATGCTCATGTCTGCAATCCCGATCCGCGAAAGCACATGCAAACTAAAGGTAATTTGCGCCCGGAAAGTAGTATCCTCTCCGGGACGATACCGCACCTGGAGGGAGTCGGGATCCATCACTGCGGGGGGCAGGCTGACTCCGGCGTTTCCATCAGGACGTATCCCTGCAAGTGTGACCGGCGGCTCAACGTCCACATCAAATCGTTCGCTGCCCGAGACCAAGGCCAGAGCATAGCGATTCAGTCCCGGCTCAAGCTGAATCTCTACCGTACACGTGACGGTACCCATAGCGGGAATGGTTACGGTTTCGGAGTCGACCGATTCACATTCGGGGCAAGTCTGATGCTTTGCAGAGATGCTCACTCCCGTTACCGGAACCGGCAGCTCGTTGGTCAGGGTGAATTCAAGGACTGCAAGTCCGTCGTCTACGGTTGAGTCATCAAGACGCCGCCACCGCGTGACCCTCGCGTTTTTCAACTCATCTGCCGGAAGAAAGAAGCTTTGCGCCAGGGTGGATGCCTGATCGGCAGACACAGTTGAAATTGCGACAACTCCACCGTTTTCCAGGTCTTCCGGTTCCGGTCGGAACAGGCGAGCGTTCGCCCCCAGCTCCCGGATATCAGATGAAGCAAATCCGCCATCATAAGCTTTAACCTGCCCATGACGAACGGCTCCGTCCGGGCCCGGAGGCAGGACAATAAATCCTGCTTCTTGCGCCACTGCAGCGTCGCCGTCCGGCTCGCCTGCCAGAGCAATCTGTGGCACCAGCAACGGATCGCCGAGTAGAATGTACATCTGTGCCAGATCCGGGGGATTCTGATTAGCCAGATAACGCCATAGGGCGAGCTGAAGGCTCTCCCCCATAGGCCGCGGTGTTTCGGAAAAAAGTGTCGGCCCGATCTCCATCATCAGGCGCTCGTGCTGCACCGTCAACCCCGGGCCGCTCGGCACGAAGCAGGCCACTGCACCGCCGTTCTCAACGCGCATAAAATCTTCGCTGATGCAGACGTTCCAACTGGGCTGCGGATAATCAATAGCCCCGCTGTTACAAGTCATATTGATGACGATGGGCAGGCGGTCGCGGTTTGACAGCAGCAAGTTATCGCTGTTCGGGCTGTCACCCCCAAACCACATTCGCTCGCTGCTCCAGACATTAGGCGAGCCGTGGCCGAAGTATGTGACCACTGCCGCGCCATTATTAAACATATCCCGGATGCGCCGTGTGGCTTCTGTGCTGACTTTCGCCTGCTGTTCATCGGCGATCTCCTTCGGGAAGTAGAAATTATCTACCCACGGCAGCTCAGACATCATTATGCGATCGACAAAAAACCTCGGCGGTACAGCTTGCTTCGTTACGCGGTTTACCGCATCTTCAAATTCCGAATGATCCGCCACAAACCCAAGCGTGTTATGCCACGGCGCGGCTGATTTTTGCGTGCGATAATTTACCTGCTTCTGCAGCGTTTTGCGCAGGTCATCCACAGAGTTTACCGAAAAGCGTCCGATGAAAGCGTCGGCATAGGAATCATCCCCAAAAATACAGGCGTACCATTGATCTGACGCAAACACATCAGTCAGACCAGTCAACCGCATGGTCGGCACGTAATTGATTACATCATTGCGAAACTCGTTTCGATACGCGCTGGTCGAATCTCCCACGAGGACGATATTTGAAACTGCCGGTCCGCGATTTCCCGGCTGCCAGTGAACTGCCGCATGTCGCAGAAACGCGCGAATTGCATGAGGGGACAAATGGCCATAGCCAAACTGGTCATATATATCATGCACATCCATTACGCGAACCGCATAGCCGTCGGCTTTGATCGCATCCACCCACGGGCCCAGGGCATCTATAAATTCCGGCCAGGCAATCACCACCAGGTCTGCGGAATTGGATGAGGACACCAGGTCATCAGACAGCTTATATGGTTTTATTGCTGCAGCGGATATGGCCTCGGCTTTAACCGCGAGGAAATGCTGGCCCTGTGTTGGGGCGGGCACTGTTAATGAACCGTCCGTACCTTCCTTCAACCCGACGATGGTCGGTTGGTCATCAGTTATATCGACAACGAAATCCCCAGTCGTCATTTCGATCGTCACGGCGTTTCCGGTACCTGCCGGCTGCGTAAATTCCAGCGTCGAAGTAGTAAGCGTCAATTTTCTCGGATAGGAGATCATCATCCGGTCAAAGCAAATGTCCGGCATCGAAGAGGGGCTGGCCTTCGCCACGGGCCAGATCTCGAGTCTGTTATTCTCCGTCCGCAAAGAGGTCGAAGGTATGCTGATGGACTCTCGCAAACCTTCGGCGCTTTGCACGACGACCTCCCCGATGGATTTGCCGTTCAGCATCAGTTCGAAAGGCACCGGTATCGTCTCCGCCGGCCATTCATGGGCATAGAAATCCAGTGTGATTGAAGTCTCCGCTGCGGTTTGGGCCAGCTCAGGAAGGTTGAATTCAATCTGCCCCGGCGTGCCGTAATCCCGAGGGGATGGCAGGTTCGTT
This sequence comes from uncultured Candidatus Sumerlaeota bacterium, assembly GCA_964444305.1. Lineage (GTDB taxonomy): Bacteria > Sumerlaeota > Sumerlaeia > Sumerlaeales > Sumerlaeaceae > JAKFFN01. The sequence goes on along the minus strand of CAYUGQ010000009.1, from coordinate 32,558 downwards.
CTATCGCCTTTGCCTGTCCAGGTCCACCACACCCACCGGTGTTCCAGAATGGAAAGGAATTGGTCATTCTTCGTCAAAACCGGCGGGATATCTTCCTCGACGACTTCAGTCTTCCTAAACCAGACATCGGCCGGGTCCATGACGGTTGCCGCCGTCATTGAGCGTCGGGCCATCGGCTGCGCCTGCACATCGGTGCGAATCCAATACCGGCGCGTGGTGGTATAAGTACTTTTGTTATCGCGCACGTAAACGCGGAAGCGGTCTTCTTTTTGAATGTGTTCGGAAATGGAACCGCTAACAGGAACGGCCCAAACCGATTGCGCCAATCCATCGCTCCATACAGAAACATTTTGCCGCAGCAGATTCTCAATGGACACCCCGGCGGATGTTAAATCGTTGCCGGAAAACTCTACCATGCCATCAGCTTCCACGTCAAAAAATGCCACGGCTCCTGTCGCAGCATTTCCCAGCGGCGGCGCATCATGGTCTGCCGGGCGCGGCACAGAAGCCAGCGGCATCGCCAGCCGCGGAAGATCGTTCGGGTTTGCCACCAGCTCGCGCAGAGTCCGGTCCACCGGACCCGCCTCCTCGCGCCCAGCCATTCCAGTGGAAACAGGCTGATCAAACTCTAATTTTAAAACGGCCTTTGCCGGGGCTTTCGCCTGCTGAAAAATACTGGTGCTGAACTGGATCCTCGTCAGGCGATTTCCTCGAACATAACCAAGAGGGACCGGTCGGACAATTGCCGAAATGGCTGCTCCTGCCGTGGATTGCTCATCCACCAGCACAACGGTTGCGGAGGTAATTTCGGCCGCCGGCACGGCCAATACAAAATCAACCGTGCTCTTATCATAGCCTGCCACCAGCTCCAGCGCCGCTGAAGCTTTATTATCATTCACCTGCAACTGAAACGGACGCACCGGGGGCTGACCCTGTGCCGCGAACTGCTGGTTCACGGTCCGCTGCAACTCAGCAAGTGAATTTCCGCCCGTTTCCGCCTGCAACTGATTGCCGGGTAACAGGCACGCAACAACCACAAACGATGCCGTTGCAATAACCTGTCTCACTGGGTTATACTGCCTCATTCGATATGGTTCCTCCGTTTGGCATCCATTAAGAGACTACCCTGCTGCAGCATTGTAAACAGGATTTTTATTTGTATGTTCGCAAATGACCATGATTACCGGGTGCTCCACCTGATCAGCAATTCGCGCTGGACGGGCGTGGCTGAGCCTGCCGCCAGCGTCGCCCGGTTTCAAATGGAAGCTGGCGCGAAGATTTGGGTCACGGCCATCTGGGGCCGCAGCATGGAAGAAGCTCTTGAAAAGCGCAACCTGCCCATGGCTCACGAACTTGCCATTCCGCGGCGCATTAATCCCCTTGCCACTTTTCAGGATATCGCCCGCCTGCGGCAGTTCATTCGGGATAACCAGGTCAACGTAGTGCATTGTCATCAACTTCACGAACACTGGCTGGCTGCTCTCGCGTTGCGCGGATGGAAAGCTAATGGTGAACCCCGTCCCCTTCTGGTCCGCACTGTCCATCGCTATGAACCCATGCGACGTGATCCCTGGCACAAATGGCTGTTCGCCTCCGCCACTGATCTGCTCACTACTGTTTCCACTGAGCAGACCCGGTTTATCGAAGAAGCCTACCCCGAGGGCAAGGCGGTGGTCGAAACCATATACGGGGGAGTGGACCCGCAGAAATTTTCTTACTCCGATGAAGGTCGCGCGCAAGTCAGGGCGGACATGGGCGAACGACCTGATTCCGTTGTGGGCGGGATTGTGGCGCATCTGGGTTATAACCGCGGACACAATTGGCTTCTTGAAGCTGCCGGCCCGGCTCTTGAACAGGTTCAAAAAGGAGTCATCTGGATTATCGGGAAAGGCGAATTGAAGCATGAACTTCGGCGGCGCTGTCGTGAATCTCGGTTTCATGGCCGGCTTGTTATGGCCGGATACCGCAGCGACGATTTGCCTCAGACTTATGCGGCTCTTGATTTTGCCATGCTTCTTGGCCTTGGCAGTGAAGGGAGCGCCCGGGCTGCCCTCGAGGCCATGGCATGCGGCAGGCCGGTTATCGCTATAAATCGCGGGGCCATGCGGGATACCATCGCCGATGGTGTTGACGGATTCCTATTAGAGGAAAACGACGTCGCCGGTCTCAGCGATCGCCTCGTCAAGCTACTCTCCTCGCGGGAGCTGTGCGATAAAATGGGCGCTGCCGCGAAAGAGAAAATTCTGAGCCAGTTCACCGAGCGGCGCCGTTACGAAAAAACCATGGAAGCCTACAGAAAAGCTCAGGCTTCCTCCGCCAGCCTTAGCCCGAAATAATTTCTTCAAGCGCCGCTGCCAGGCGTCGCGTCTGGGTCAGGGTAAGCTTGTTAAATTCAGAATCCGTGATATAGAAAACGTCCACGACTCGATAGGCTTCTGTCGTGATCATCGCCAGATGGATATGATACCCTTGCTCATTGCAGACGCGGGTGATGTCGTATAGCAACCCGGGGCGATCGTATGCCTTTACTTCCAGGATCGTGTAATCGGGGCTGTCATCGTTGTTCATCAGGATCTGGGTCGGCTTTACCACCGCCACATTCCGGTGCGGCGACGGAGGGCGCTTCCGGATGGGGAAGGCCTCGGCGGCGGTTTTCTTGTTCTTAACGACGCGGTTCAGTTCCTGTTTCAGGCGGTCCATGCGGAAGCCCTTTGGCAACTGGTTCCCCCGAAGGTCGGTCACCTGGAAAACATCAATCGCATGGCCATCCTTTGTGGAGTAAGCCTGCATCCCCAGGATGTTAATATCCTTGCTGGCCAATGCGCCACAGATAGTGCTCAAAAGGCCCCGCACGTCCTGCCCGACCGTGGTGATTTCCGTGTAGTTCATCCCCGGCAATTCTTCCACATGCCACGCCACCCTCACTTCGTCGCTTAAGTCCTTCTGCATCTGGATGTGAAGGCAGATCTCCGCCGGGTCGACCGTGCCCAGGTATTTTTCCGGTGCATTGTTGATAAACTGGGCGATTTCGGCCTCGGTGTGGGTATTCCCCGCCACGGCGGCGACTTTGGCTGTCATCCTCTCGCGAAACTCCATGGTGATCGTGGGAGCAAATGGCCGCCCCTGCAACAGCATTACTGTCTTGCGATAAAGCTCATACAGCAGCATCCCTTTCCAATCGCTCCATGTGCCGGGGCCCACGGCCTGTGTGTCGCAATAGGTGAGCACATACAGCATCCGGAGCAGCTCAGGGTCCGGCACTGTCCCCGCCATTTCCGCGATGACTGTCGGGTCTTCCAGGTCACGCCGCTGGGACATGTGTACCATTTTCAGATGCTGCAAAATCAATTGCCGCACCACTTCCTGGTCCTCTGTGGGGAGTCCCATGCGTTGCGTCATTTTCTGAGAAATCACCGCGCCGCGCAGCACATGGCCGTGGCCCTCGCCTTTGCCGATGTCGTGTAACAGCAGGGAAAGATTCAGTAAATCCCAACGCTTCACCTGCCGCGCCTCATCGGCCAGTTCCGGCCTCTGCCCGCCTCCGGTTTTATACAGTTCCTCAAGCACATACAAGGTTTTGATAAGATGCTCGTCCACCGTATAGCGGTGATAATGATCAATCCGAACGAGGCAAAAAAGCTTTCGGAACTCCGGCATGTAGTTCGCCAACACACCCGTCTCGTGCATGGCATGAATGACTGGCCCCACGCCCGACCGCTGGCCCATAATATCCATAAAAATATTCCGGCAGTGCGGATCCCGGCGGAATGCATCTGTATCGGTCACGTCCGCGCTTTCTTCGATGGTTTGCTTCAGTTCATCTGACAGAGCGACACCCGCCAGGATGGCTGTGCGAAAGGCCTCCATCACCCTCCACGGCTCATTGCGGAAGAACTCCACATCGGTTGTTTTCTGATAAAGATATCCGCCCCGGGCGTAATAAATATCATTAAGCGAACGCCGGCGCATAGCCTCCAGGGCTTCGCCTGTCTCATAGATAAAATACGAGCTCATGGCCCGCACAGCCTTTTGAGAATACCGGTCAATCACCCGAGCGTGAAGGTAGTAATCCTTCATCATTTTTTCTTCCGCCAACAAGACTGCGTCTGACGTATAATTCAGTTCCCGCGCCACCACGGGCTGTTTTGAGAACGACAGCACATCAATCTTGCGTCCTTCGGCGAGGTGCAGCGCACTTCGCACGCTGAGGAGAAAATCCATCGCGCGGTTAAGCTTTTCCAGTTCATGGGACTGAAGCGCGCCTGTCGTTTTCAGTACCTCCAGTTCGTGGGAATTGAGAAGTGCGTAGCTCAGCCATTTCAGCGAATGCACATCGCGCAGGCCGCCCTCGCCTTCTTTTACGTTGGGTTCGAGCAGGTAAATGGAACTGCCGTATTTTTCTCTGCGATTGGCGCTTTCGTTTAATTTGCTCTCATAAAACCAGCGCTTCAATGGTCCTCGCAGGCGCTCTTTCACCTGCGTGCGCACCTCATCGACCATAGCCTCACTGCCAAACAACAACCGCAGTTCCAGCAGCGCTGTTGTGCTTTCAAGGTCGACGCCAAGACACTCTGTCGTCTCCGTCACCCGCTTGGTTGCGTGGCCAAGCTCCAGCTTGCTGATATCCCACAGAAGGTAAAGCAGGCTGCGGACAAAGGCCTGCTCACCTGGCTTTGGTTTGTCTGGCATCAGCACCAGCAGGTCCACATCGGAAAATGGATTCATCTGAGCCCGGCCATATCCGCCCTGCGCCACAATTGCTATCCGGTCAAAAGTTTCCTGGCCAACGGGGGAATGCTCCATCAGCCAAAGGCACATGGAAATGAGAATATCATCAATCACCGCTGAAAACGCAGATGCCGCGGCGCGCCCTTCTCTCCGGCGGATAAACTCGTGCTGCGCTTCTCGCCCTGCCAGAAGCTTAGCCTGACACTGGGCTACAAACTGGCGCCGGAGGTCTGCCGGCAGATCGAGCTGATACTCGATGCGATTGCTTGTGGGCTGTGGCATGAATGAAACATTACCCCCTCCCGGAAAAAATCAAGCACCGATGAAATCAGAAAATCAAAACCCACCTCACACACCTTTGGCGTCTGGCGGCCAGATAAACTTGTGGGCCTGAAGCTGAAACCGCACCTTCCAAAGCTTATCGTCCAGCATCCACTGAATCACTTCCGCCGGCTGCAACCGATCAAACACACAGGAAAATAGCACAGACGCCACCCGGTTTTCCAAGTCATGGGTGCGCACCTGCTCCACAGCCCACTCATAGTCCTCCCGCGACCCCATTACAAATTTTACTTCATCATGAGGCTGCAAATGAGCCATGTTCTCAAGGAGGTTCCGGTGCATTTCGCCACTGGACGGACACTTCAAGTCCACAATGCGAACCACCTCATGGGGCACCGCCTCGATGGGGAATGCGCCGCTTGTTTCCAGCAGTACCTTATAACCTGCATCCACAAGCTGCTGGAGCAGTGGGATGCAGTTTGGCTGCGCCAGCGGCTCGCCCCCTGTTACTTCCACCACAGGGCACCCGATGGCGGCCACGCGGTCCATAATGGCATCCAGCTCCAGCTTTTCACCCCCAAAAAACGCGTATTCCGTATCACAATACGTGCAGCGCAGGGGACAACCGGTCAGCCGGACAAACGTGCATGGCAGGCCCGACCACGTGGATTCGCCCTGCACTGAGAGATAAATCTCCGTGATCTGCAAGCGAACTGGTTTCGTGATCGGGCTGCTCATGACACATTCCTTACTACTTAAAAGACAGTAATTCTCACCGGGTCTCAGGAAGCTCCAACACAGCTTTCAGCTCCGTCAGGCGCTCCCTCAAGGCGGCGGTTTCAATATCATGTACACCTACGCCTTGTTTTGTTGCCAAAGCAGCCGCAACTGCCGCCGCCTGACCCATGTTCATGTACTGCGGTTCCATGCGGACGGTGCTGTAAGCAACATGGCTGGCAGACAAAGTTACTGGCACCAGAAGATTCTTCACCTGATTACGCCTCGGCAGGATAATGCGATAAGGGATCTCATAGGGTCTCACTGAAACCTGCATGTCTCCTTCATTTTCAGCAAAGCCATCCGCGTTCATAATCCGCTGCACGTTATGACTGTCGCTGTTATAGCTGCCCATGGCGATGGAGTCTTCCTTCGTGCGGCTTGTCTGAATGTCGTGCTGCGTCATGACATACTCACCGATCATGCGGCGGCCTTCGCGCACATAAAGCTGACGTGGCCAGTGATTATTATCAGGGAACTCGTCTTTCGCCAGACCCCACGTGTTCATTTCATCGCGCAGTTCCTGGGGCACCTGTGGGTCGTTCGCCAGGAAGTAAAAGAAGCCGGCCACATAGTCATAGTGATCCTGCACGATGGCGTCGCGCTCGGCGTAAGTCGCATCAGGATAATTCCAGTTGCCGCCAAGGTAGTCCGTGGAAAATGCGCCGTTATTGTTTGTATCCGTTTTCTGTCTGGCGATTGGTGCAGGATGCATCAGGGTTTCCACCGTCGGGGTCGTCCCTGTCTGCTCGATAGTCGCTTCGATCAGACGTGCCAGCAGCTCAAACCGCTTCGGATCATAGTTGTCCGGCTTCGGAAACGGAACCTGGTTTTCCTTCACCTTCGTCATGCACAGGCGGTAGTTATAAGCCTGCACCTTCTTATCCGTCTGCCCTGTCTCGCCCTTGCCTTCCGGACCGGATTGAATCTCGGCAATCAGCTCGCCGTCATCATTGGTCGCTTTCACTTTTACGTTAAACTGGTGCTTGGGCGTATGCTCGCGAACGCCGGCCAAGGTTTCTCCATATTCGTTCTGACCCTCGCGGCCCCAGGTGTACTTCACGCCCGATTTTGCCATAAGGTCACCCTCATAGCTGCAATCCATAAAGACTTTCCCGGAGAACTTAGCCCCGTTTTCCGTGGTGATTGTTTTGATATAGCCGTCCGCAGATTTGTCCACACCACCATGCTCTTGCAAGCGATGACCATACAGCACCGGCACATTTGCTTCGCGGATCATGTCCAGGAGGACCTTTTCAGCCGCAGAAGGCTCAGGATACCACTCGATGTCCTTGCCATAGTGCTTCCCAAGTCGTTCATAAAATTCCAGGGCGAACCCGCCAATGGTGGCTTTGTTGCCATGATCAGTGCGGCCCAGGCCACCTGTCACCATCCCGCCGACATGTTGCGTCGGCTCAAGCAGAACAACGCTTGATCCTTCCCGCGCCGCCGATACTGCTGCGGCCACGCCAGAAGCCGTGCCGCCATAAACCACAAGGTCATAGACCGTGTCGGTACCCGTCGTCTGATTGTCCGCGGTCTGTGCGTTCACCGACATCGTCGGCACCGTCACCATCGCCACAACACCACAAAGTCCAAGCAAACCTGATAGATACTGCATGGATTGCATCCTCCTGTAAATTTTCGAAAGTAGGAGGCTTGAGGCATCAAATCGACAAGTTAAATCAACATTGACGGGATGTCAGTCAGGTTTCGTCCGTCAGGGCATTCGCGCGCGCAGCGGTCAGTTTGGCTGCTGCAACAATATCCTGCACACTTGATCCCCGGCTGAGATCACTCACGGGCCGCGCCAGCCCCTGTAATAATGGACCAATGGCATCGGCACCGGCAAGGCGCTGGATCAGCTTATAACCAATATTACCCGCATCAAGATCAGGAAACACCAGCACGTTGGCCGATCCCTCCACCGGCGATCCCGGTGCTTTTCGCTCAGCCACATCTGCCACCAGGGCGGCATCCACCTGCAAATCCCCGTCACACACAAGATCCGGCCGCCGCTGGTTTACCAGTTCCGCCGCTTCTCTCACCTTCGTGACCGCCGGGTCCGCCGCGCTGCCACGAGTGGAAAAAGAGAGCATTGCAATGCGAGGCTCTTCTCCCAGCAGCCACCGGCATGTTTCCGCGCTAGAGACTGCAATGTCCGCAAGCTGGCTCGCTGGTGGATCCACCACCACTGCACAATCCGCAAAAAGAAGCGCCCGGTGTCCCAGGGGCGAATCATCCGGCAAAGCCATGATAAAACAGCTCGAAACCGTGCTGATATCGGGCATGAGACCAATGCAGCGGATCACGGCGCGAAAAACATCTGCCGTCGTATTCGCCGCTCCCGCCACCAGGCCGTCCGCTTCGCCCTGACATGTCATCAGGCTGGCGAAATAAAGAGGGTTGGCGATGGGCGCATCCGCGGCAGGTACTTTGCCAGCCGCCTCAATTCTCCAGCGATAAACATCCCGGAAATGCTCCAGACGTTCCCGGTCAGCCTCCGGCTCGACCATGCTTAGGCCATCCAGCGATATCCCTTCTTGCGACGCAAGCCGCACAATTTCACCTCCCGGACCACACAGGACCGGCTCTACCAAACCTTCATCCGCCAGCACGCGGGCTGCCCGAATTGTGCGCACATCATAACTGGCCTCCGGCAGCACGATACGGCGCCGCGCCAACTTCACCAGCCCTTCCAGCCGTGCAAGGATATGTTCGCCGCTGCGAGTCGTCATCATGATAAACTGACACCAAACGAGTCGACTGCCGCCCGGACAATGAAACTCTTTACCCAATACCCAACCGGACAATCCAACTCAGTCATTGCCCGGCCTTCCCGCTTGTGTAACTTTGCCTTACATAGCGCGGTTCCAGGGCCACAAGATCGTCAAACTGTCCGGCCCGGGCCCGCGCTGCCGTTAACAGCGCCACTTCTTCCGCATGAGGCAGACCCCGGTTAAGCGCCGGCCGCAAGAAATGATCTGTTGCCACGTCAGGCTTTACCCGCTCAAACAGCAACTCCATCGCATCGCCGGCAAAAATCGTCGGCTGGGTGATCCATGTGGCAATCTCCTCCGCCGGCCCGGCCCAGTCGTTCTGCACCACTTTCACCCGCGGCCACCCATCAGACCACTGCACATCATAAAGACCGGCGTACACCTGGCCATGCCGCGCATCCAGCACGGGGCAAACCAGGCCATCCCTCCCGCCTGATGCCCGCACAGCCAGAGCCTCAAGCGTTCCGACACCGATGAGTCGCGCATCTGCCGCGAAAGCCAGCGCTTTCGCCACGCTCAGCCCAATCCGCAACCCCGTAAACGATCCGGGTCCAATAGCCACGCCTATCACGGCAATAGCGCTAGTCTCCACCTGGGTTCGTTCCAGTAGCCACTGAATGCTTGGCAACAAGCGCTGGCTGTAGAGCTGGCGTGTTGAAAAATTGATGGATCCCACCAAACCATCCGGGTATGGCGAGTCACTTGTTTCCGGCGAAGATTGATCCCACTGAGCACGCAACAGCGCAGCCCCCCCCGCATGAGTGGAGGCTTCTATTCCCAGGATCACTTCCGGGCGAGCTTTTGCTTTACCAGCGGCTCCACTGCCTCCCACAGAACCTTGGAGCCATGGCGAATAGGATCGGCCGCTGGCACGCCCAGTTCAGCGCTTATTTCCTCAGCGGCTTTGGCGGCATCTTCATCACTCATGCCATAAGTGTTAAGTCCGGCAGCAACCACCTTGGGTGCTTTGTACTGAACCATTAGATCCTCATAAAGCGCCACGGACTCGCGTGGGCTTGGCAGAGGAACTTGGTGATTCGGACGATAATGGGTTCGGCCCGGCTGGTGACAAAGAATATACACATCAGGCATCGCGCCCAGCATCAGGCCCAGCGTCACCGGACCAAATCCCGGATGAGTAATAGCGCCCTGCCCTTCCACAAAAATAACATCACAACCGGCATCATCCTGTGACAGCACAAGACTCTCCACCTCACCCGGCATGAAATCACCTGGCACGGCGTCCAGCGGAGTCCCATCGCCGTGGATCAGAATTCCAGTCTGGCCTGTCGCCACAAATCCAGCCTTATAGCCCTGCTCGCGGGCATACTTCTGCAGTTCCAGACACACGGTCATCTTGCCGATGTTACAATCGGTTCCCACCGCAAGCACCACCAGCGCACGGGAATTAAGCGCTTTGCCCTCGCCCACCACCAGATCGGTCCGTGGTTTGCGCACATCCCAGATCCGCACGTTTTTTTCGCCGGCCTTGCGGGCGAATTCCGGATCATCTGCCAGAAACACATGAAGCCCGCTCCAGACTTCAATATTCGCGTCGATGGCATCATTTACCGCCCGACGGAAACCATCCGGCAGGCGACCACCGCTGGGAGCAATGCCGATGATCAGCACTTCCGGCTCAAACTGCAGCGCATCGCCTGTGGTGGCCACAATGGGAATGGGACCCCCAAAGCCCAGCACGTCCTGCACGGTCTTTCCAGCATGTTCAGAATCAATCACCGCAACAACGGGATTGGGGGAGTATCGAATGACGCCTACGGCCGTCTTGGCAGCATAGACATTGAGGTGCCCTTCAGAAAGAATGGCGACTTTACGAGTATTAGATGACATTCTGAGTTACCTGGCTGGCTGATTTGTCGTATATACCTCAGGCACCGTCATTTCATGTCTGCGCGTTCGGTTATTGTTGAGTTTTAGCAATTCGTTCGTATCAATAAGCGGCGAAACCGTGGTTGCCGGCGGCGGAGGAGGCGGAACCGCTACCTGAACCGGGTCCCCTGCGGGGCGTCTCAAATACTTGATCGCCGTAGCCCGAAAGAAGTAATCCTTACTCTCCCCCTGCATCACACTCCAAAACGGCGTATCCGGGTTTTCTCTCCACCCGCGAACATCATTAGCAAGCAACCGCACCCGGATAAGTGCATCGGCCCCGATATGCTGTCCCTTGGCCTGCAGATCTTTCAGTTGCAGCCGCGTTGTATCGGCGCAACGATCCGTACTGATGAAACTGTCAAGGTTTGCCACTTCCTGGTATTGCTCAGCCAGGTCTGTCGTAAACAGCGGCATATCAGCCTGGGGCGCTCCCGCGGGCAGACATGTGCGATCGATGGACCGCACCGCAGGCACTCTCGGCTTCACCACAGTCACACCGGTTTGACTCACACCGTCAGTCGTCATCAGGGTCACGACTCCGGCCATCAGGAACATTAAGGTTCGGTTTTGCATGATGAGGAAAGTGCGCATCGTGAACAGGATTCAGTCAAGGGGGAAGAAACAGCATTGGAAAAGAGTAAGCAGTAAAAGGCTGGACCTTCCCGTCCCGGCCAAATCGACACGACTAACTCATTCGGAGGCGCTAACATGCCCACTCTTACTATTACCCTCGGGGTCATCCTGATCCTTCAGGGAATCATCACTTACTTTGTTTCGGGCCAGCAATCCTTCACCGCCCTCATTCCGGCTATTTTCGGAGCACTGTTTACGGTTTGCGGGTTTATTGCTTTAAAACCCGACCTGCGCAAACATGCCATGCATGCGGCCGCCATGGTTGGACTTCTGGGCGCTCTCGGCGGGCTTGGTCGCGCGCTTCCTGCTTTGTTTCGCGGTGCCGATTTTGGCCTCGCCCTGGGCTCACAGCTTGCTCTGGGCGTGCTCTGTGTTATCTTTGTCGTTCTGTGTGTTCGCAGCTTTATCGCAGCCCGCCGCGACCGCACAATCTAATCACATTTTATAGATCCCTTGCTTACGAAAGGTTTGTCAGCCATGACGTACCGGACGCCCCTTGTCGCCATCTCCCGTTTCTTGTGTGTCTTAATTTGCCTGACGATGCTGGCAACCGCTTCGGCGCAACAGCTCTCGCGGGCTGAGCTTGAAAGTATTGGCAAACGCATCTGGCAAAGCGAAGCCGCCGGTAAAGTCGAAGGGTTGACTGCCTGGAACCAAGGGGAAGACTTCGCCTCCCTGGGGATTGGCCATTTCATCTGGTATCCCGCCGAAACCACCAACCGGCCGTTTGAGGAAAGCTTTCCGCCTCTGATTGCCTTCATGCGTCAGTCCGGAGTCCAGGTGCCTCAATGGCTTCAAACTGCTCAGGCCTGTCCCTGGCCAAATCGCAAAGTCTTTATGGAGAGTCAGAATTCGCCCCAACTGGTCGAACTTCGGCAACTGCTGGCCAGTACTGTCGCCATCCAGACGCAATATATTATCAATCGCCTCCACGCCGCCACTTCCAAAATGCAGCAGGCGGCCGGGCCGTTTCGTGATCGCGTGACCGCTAACATCCAACTGCTCAGTCAGACCGCTGCCGGCAATTACGCCATGATCGATTACATCAATTTCAAAGGGGACGGCCTGAAGGTCAGCGAGCGCTATAGGGGACAGGGATGGGGTCTGCTTCAGGTTCTCATTGAAATGAACCCCACAGCAACGGCGGCGGAAGCTCCAAAAGAATTTGCCCGTGCATCAAAAGTCGTAATGACCCGCCGCGTCGAGAACAGCCCGCCGGAGCGCAATGAAAAGCGCTGGCTGAAAGGCTGGTTAAATCGTTGCGAGGGGTACGGTCGCTAAGGGCAAAAGAACGCCCTCATGGGCCAGAAGCTGCTCTTTCACATGAACTCCGCAGGCAAATCCCCCCAGGCCGCCATTGCTCTGAAGCACCCGGTGGCAGGGAACAAACAACAACAGCGGATTCGCCCCCAAGGCCCCAGCCGCAGCCCTTACAGCCCGTGGATTACCCACCTGTTCAGCCAGCCAGCGGTAGCTTCGCACTTCTCCTGGCGGAATGCTGAGCGCCGCGGTCCATACCTTTTTTTGAAATGGCGTCCCGTCCGGGGCCAGCGTACAGTCCAGCGGGGAACTCCCATTGACGAAGTATTCCCCCAGCACCTGGACACCATCCTTTAAAAATGGATTCTCAATGTGCTCTGTCGGCTCACACTGAATCTCCAAAAGCCGACACGCCGTCAATCCGCGACTATCCGCCGATAATTCAATACAGACCGTTTGTCCACCCAGGGAAAACAGCGCAGTCGCATTTTCACAGCTCAGACCCATAATAAGCACCAACCTTCCGTGAATGTGCTTGAGAAGCTTGATTCCCGAGCCGATAGAGTTAGACACCGCAAACGGAATATGGTTACCAAGTAACACGACAACACTCAAACGAGGTTTTTTGCATGAAGTTGCTCGTCACTGGCGGCTGTGGTTTTATCGGGTCCGAGTTTATCCGGCGTTATCTCGCCAAAATGCCCGATCTGAAAATTGTCAACCTGGACCTGCTTACCTATGCAGGGAATCTCGAGAACCTGGTTTCCGTGCAGGACAATCCCCGATACGAGTTTGTCCAGGGCGACATCGCCGACCAGCCGTTTGTCCGTGGATTGATCGACAGCTCTTTTGACGCAGTCGTAAATTTTGCGGCGGAAAGCCATGTTGATCGCAGCATCGAAGACGCTTCCGCATTCCTTCGCACGAATGTGGTGGGAACACAGATCCTGCTGGATGCGGCCCGCGCCGCCGGGATCGAGCGTTTCGTTCAGGTCAGCACAGACGAAGTTTATGGCACCCTCGGCAATGATGGACTCTTCCGGGAAGACACCCCGCTGACCCCTCGCAGCCCCTACAGCGCGAGCAAGGCCTCGGCCGATCACCTCGTCATGGCCGCTTATCATACCCATAACATGAACACGGTTATCACGCGCTGCTCCAATAACTACGGCCCTTATCAGTTCCCGGAAAAGCTGATCCCGCTGACGATTCTGAACGCATTCAATGGGCGAGAAATTCCTGTCTATGGTGACGGCCTTTATGTGCGCGACTGGATCCATGTCAGCGATCACTGCGACGGTGTCTGGACAGCCCTTGAAAAAGCGGTTCCGGGTACGGCCTATAATTTCGGCGGCGACGCCGAGCGCACGAACCTTGAGGTTGTGCGGCTGATTTTAGAATACACCGGAGCATCTTCTGACCTAATCACCCATGTAACCGACCGAAAAGGCCACGACCGGCGCTATGCCATGGATTTTTCTCTCGCGGAAAAAGATCTCGACTGGCGTCCGGCGGTGAAGTTTGAAGACGGCCTGAAAGAAACCGTCCATTGGTATAAGTCCAACAACGACTGGATTCAGCGGGTAACTTCCGGCGAATACCAGGCCTATTATTCCCGCATGTACGGGGATCGATAGAGGACTTTCGCGGACACAGATTTGCGAGAATCCACATATTCTCCGGGGCGAAACTGTTATATGATTGTCAAAAGGATGATGCGGCCTATATCCATAGCCGGAGGAGTGCCTTCACATGTCAATGTATGACGGAATCGTCGGTCAGCTTGCCCTTGCTCTCGGAGCAAGCTGGTGCGCAGGAATTAACCTTTATGCCACGGTGGCAGTCCTGGGTATAATGGCCCGCTACCTGCCGGGTTTTCATTTGCCAGAAGAAATGGCTGTATTGGCCAGCGCGTGGGTTATCGTTCCGGCCTTATTAATGTATTGCGTGGAATTTGTGGCCGACAAAGTGCCTGCCATAGACTCGGCCTGGGACACCGTTCACACTTTTATCCGGGTGCCGGCAGGTGCCGCTCTGGCCGCTGCTGCCATGGGCGATGTACCGCCTGAGGTTCAAGTTGGCGCGGCCATATTGGGCGGAACCCTGGCCTTGGGAAGTCATACCGCCAAGGCGACAACGCGTATGGCAGCTCACGGAACGGGCGTGAGCCCGGTGGTCAGCCCGACGGCGAGCCTGGTGGAAGATGGCCTCGTCGTAGCCACGATCGGACTGCTGGCGGCAAATCCGTTGCTGGCCCTCGGTTTGACCGCTCTAATGATTGTTGGTGCGGCTTTTCTGATTTACTTTCTGTGGGCCATTGCACGGCGCGTTTTACGCTCCCTCACCACGCGGCCCGAAGATAATCTCCCCCCGCCACCACCTGCGATTACCGCATAAAGCGGCGTCAAATAGGCCCGGTTTTGAATTTTCACCGGAAGGCATTGTTTTCCCCTAACCGGTAGACGACTCATAGGATATTTATAAAAATGAAACGTACATTTCAGCCCAGCCTGACGAAGCGCTTTAACAAACACGGATTTCGCAGCCGTATGGCTACCAAAGCCGGTCGCCTTGTATTGAAGCGTCGCCGGGCCAAAGGCCGCAAGCGCCTTACGGTTTCCGATTCCTGGAGCAGCCGGTAATCATCGCTCGCTCTATGCGAGCTGATTGGCTATCCTTGTAATCTGACAGGCATGACAGAGTTTGAAAAAGAAGCGGCTTCGCGCCGCTTTTTTTTTCGTAAAGAAAACCGGCTCCTTCAACGAGCCGATTTTTTGCGTGTCTACACCACCGGCCGGGCATTCCGTCGGAGGCTGGTCCATGTGTTTATTGTCCATGAAGACCCCATTGATGGCCAATATCCGCCAACTCGCATTGGAATCACCGCCACAAGAAAAACCGGCAAGTCCGTTAAACGAAATCGGGCCCGCCGGTTAATCCGAGAATCTTTTCGGATGAGTCTTCCAGATATGGAGCCGGGCTATTCCATGGTGGTAAACGTCACCCGCGCCACGTCCGGCGTCTCCTTCGCCAATGTTGATGCTCAGTTAAGATCAATCTGGAAAGAGGCCGGGGTTCTCCCCTAATCGGCCTGCCTTACGTCATAAGACATCATCATAGTCGGCGAATCGGCATCACGGGTCGTGGGGTTAGCCGTATACACCACCCGCACATTATACTGACCATTTTCGGCCTGGATCTGGCCGCCAGAATCTCCAAGATCCAGTTCCGTCTGAATCTCCCAGCCTTCGTTGCTAAAAGTTTCATTCAGACCCGCCGCTATTTCAGCCTTTGTGTCAGGCGTCTCCAGGATAAATGACCATTCCCCTTCATCCGAATCGGAAACAGAATAGACCTTCGCATCATAGACAGGAATCTCACTGGGCAAGTCCCCCGGCAATTTCTTCGTCCCCTCAGCCGATGATGAACCTCCCGCTGTCCTCGTCCCGCCAGCGTCTCCGCCGCCGCCGCATCCCGCCACTGTCAACAATAGCGCCGACCCCAGGATCAATCCTGCGAAAAATTTGCGCCCTGAAAAAACCATAAGTTTTGCTTTCCTTGTTGCGATAATGAAACCCAGCGTTAGCGAATCGCCCACACGCGGGCAAGTCAATTCTTCCGACCCCCACGCAGGCAGGTAATGAGCAGGCGCAAAATTCCAGCGTAAGATTGCAACTCCCAGAATCGGCTTAAAGAGAAATCCCGGAACACTCACTCCGTATGAGCGTCCCGGGATCATCTTGTTTCCATAAAGTTGGTCAGTCCATCCTATGGCGCGATGACAAAGCTCAGCTTTCCGGGTTTCGCCCTGATTTCAACACGGCCATCGACGGTCGTTGGGTTCATTTCTCCGGACAATCCTTCGCCGCCGAGTTTCACCTTCGCGGCATCCGCCGTGGGCAAAGATATGCGTGCGGTGGTGTTGGCCGGTATTTCCACGTCCCATGTCAGCTCGCCACCTTCAGCCGTTGCATACTTCCACGAACTGCCGACTTTGCCATGCTGGGTTTCGTAGGTGACGCTTACAGAGTTAATCCGCGGATCGGGCATAGGCTTGAGCAGAACCTCTTTAAAACCCGGAGCACCCGGACGAATACCGCCAAGATAAGCGTAAAGCCATTCAACGACGGCGCCATAGTTAAAGTGGTTAAAGCTGTTCATGGAGGGATCGCCAGAGTCGCTGTTCCACCGCTCCCAGATAGTCGTGGCTCCCTGCTCAACCATATAACCCCAGCTTGGGAAGGTCTTGTTGAGAAGCAGGGTGATGGCCATGTCATTCTGGTTAAAATCTGAAAGCACAGGAAGCAGGTGCGTGCTGCCAAGGAAGCCAGTGGAAAGATGATTGCCGCGTTCTTTAATGTCTGCCAGAAGATGGTTCAGGGCTGCTTCTTTCAGATCATCCTGAACAAGCCCCCAGTCCAGCGCCAGAACATAGCAGGTCTGGCTTCCATTGGCGATCTTGCCGTCTTCAGCGATGAAGCGTTCCTGAAACGCATTTCTGATCTTGCCGTGAAGATCGCGATAATATGCCTCCCGGTCGCTCAGGCCGACAGCCTTGGCCATATCAGCCATTAGGTTTGCGTTTCTGGCCCAATAGGCCGTCGCGATCATGTCCTTGTCGGTCGTGCTGTTCGCTGGTACCCAGTCGCCAAAGTCATTGCTGCGCCGCTCCAGCCAGAGGTAGTTCGGATTGCCCTCCAACAGGTAGTTCATCCAGGCCTCCATGCTGTCCCACATGTCTATAATCAGGCGCTTATCGCCGTACATCATCCAGGCGTTGTGAGGAATGATCACCCCCGCATCGCCCCAGGCCGGCGCACCAGGGCTGTGAACGACAACCCGAGGTGCCACGTTCGGAAAATCGCCCTCTTCACCCCGGGCGTCGCGAAGGTCGCGCATCCATTTGTCCGTAAACGAACGCATGTCCATCAGGTAACAGGCCGTGTTCCAGATGCACTGGGCATCGCCAAGCCAGCCGAGCCGTTCGTCCCGCTGAGGACAATCTGTGGGCACGCTCATCAGGTTGCCCCACAGGCCCCAAGTGGTATTCTTTACGACCTGATTTACCATCGGGTCCGAAGACTCAAAGGTGCCCGAAACCGGAAGATCCGTATGGAATACCTGCCCGATGACAGCATCCTTGCCCGGCTTCCCTCCCGGGTACCCCGTTATTTCCACATACCGAAAACCATGGTAGGTAAAATGAGGCTCAAAGACTTCCTCGCCGTCACCCCGAAGAATATAGGTGTCTGTGGCTTCCGCCCGGCGAAGGTTTTCCCGGTAAATTGTCCCGTCATCGTTCAGAATTTCCGCAAAACGCAGCCGAACAGTGTCGCCTGCATTACCGCTAACCTTAAGTTTCACCCAGCCAACCATATTCTGACCCATATCATAAACAAAGACCCCCGGTTCCGGTTCCGTGACGGCGACCGGCTCCACCTGCTGAGTCACGCGAATGGGAGGCATGGACTGATGGCTGATCTCGATGGAAGAGCTGGTCTCCGGCCGATCGACGGCGCGCCAGCCGCTGGCGACAAAGCCGGGGCGACTCCAGCCGGCCTGCTCTTTCCGTGCGTCATAAATTTCGCCATAGTAAAGCTCGCTGCGCTGGATAGGAGACTCAGCGGTTTTCCAGGATGAGTCGGTAGCAATAACATCCGAGCGCCCGTCGGCGTAATCAATATGCAGCTCGGCCAGGAAGCGAGTGGGAGCAGGACCGAAGTTCAACCGCTTGAGCTGCCAGCCCAGCGCCGACGCATACCACCCATCACCAAGAAGAACGCCAATTGCGTTATCCCCGGATTGGATGAGGTCCGTCACGTCATAGGCCTGGTACATAACCCGGTCGAAGTAATCAGTCCATTCCGGCGTTAGAACCGCATCGCCCACGCGCTGGCCGTTGATCTCTGCCCGATAGCTGCCCAGGGCGGTGATATACAACCGGGCCCGGGCGGGTTCGCTGGCCGCATCAAACTCTTTGCGGAACATGGTAGCCGGCGGCCCGGCAGAAGCAATGTTAGGTTCGCCCCAAGGCTTGCGCCCCACGGCTCCCATATCCTGCACAGCCACCCATTCCGCATTTTCCGTGGTGGTCGTCTCTTCATTCGGCCAGCCCCTTCCCGGAACTTTAGCCGAGCGCCAATCACTGTTTGTAGAAACAGACTGACTGGTGCCATCGGTGAAATGGATGGTGGTGGAAAAAGCAAACCCGGCCGGGTTACTACCGGCGTTCTCCACTTCCCCCTGAACAATGTTTTTCCCGGGCTTAACCAGCGACGTCACATCTTCAGTACTGATCCCCTGGAACCCACCGGTGTTGGTAAACTTCTTTCCGTTAATATACGCCACGCCGAGATCATCAGAGAGGATCCACGCCTTGGCCGATTGAATCGCTTTATCCGGCAACTCAAATTCATGCTGAAAGTAGCGGAAGCCCGGCTCGGCTTTTTTGGAAGCATCACCGCCCGGATACCAGATCCAGTTGGCTATCGTGAAATCAAGAGTTACAGCCTGTTCGTTATAGTCGCCGGAAATCCATGAAGCGCTCCATTCATCCTGCGACATCAGGCCGGTTTCCCAGTAGGCCGGCTCGGAGAAAGCAGTCTCCTGCCCTTCCATATCCCAGGCCTTCACATGCCATACATAGCCGGTTCGCGGCTTCAAATCAGACCCGGCGTACTCAATATTAATGGAAGCCGAAGTTTCCTGCCGGTCAGAGTCCCACAAAAGATTCTCGCCCGCTTTCAGGCTTTCCGTCGTAGCCGCCACCTGCACCTGGTAAGCCATTTGATAAGCGCCCGGTCGCTCATCTTTCATCTTCCATGAAAATCGCGGCTTGGGAGCATCCAGCCCTACAGGGTTATCCAGCGCTTCGGTCTGCAGACCAAATAAGCTGGTCTGGGCTGTGGCCGGCGCAACCATCACCACCCCCGCAAGACAGGATAAAAACATTCGCCTCAAATCGACACCTCCGATGTTGTTTGTACAGAAATGCTTCAGACCATCTGTGGTCAGGTGATGCAAAAAATGTCTGTATGCGCGGCCGACAGTGAAGTGCGCGTGTGCTTAGCCGGAGCGGGCTAGAAATTAAACTCGTTGATGTTCTCGTTGTTAAACTTCATCGGTTCACCCATGAGCACCTGGGTGCCGGATACCTGCACGTCGCCCAGGCGCCCCGCCCGAAAACGATCGCTGAGGTCTTCCCCCCGCGCCACCTTCGTGGCCACAGTAGCGGTAAGGTAACCAAGATCCACAGGATTCCAAAGGATGACCGTTTCCACCGTGCCCTTGTTCACATACTCCGCCATGGCACGAGGCGTGGCCAGACCGACAACGGCGATTTCGCCAGACTTCCCAGCCTGATCCACCGCCAGTGCAGCTCCCGGAAAGGCGACCGATGTAATAGCGAAGACACCCTTCAAGTCAGGATGAGCCTTAAGAACATCCTGCGTAACCTGCATGGCAAGCTGTTGATCTTCTTCCGATGGCTGAACTGTGACTATGTTCATGTTAGGAAACTTCGCAACAATGCGATCACGCATGTGCTGAATCCAGCGATTCTGGTTGTCAGCAGTCAGACTGCCCGTGATGATGGCCACGTCGCCCGATTCGCCGATCTGAGCAGCCATTTCATCCACCAGGCTGTAACCGATGCTTTGCGCAGTGGCCTGGTTAACGAAAAAGTTGCGGCTGTTTTCAACACTGTCGGCGTCGTAAGTAATAACTTTAATATCGCGCCGGCGCGCTTTTTCCAGAGTAGGCGCAAGGGCATTGGGATCATTAGGGGCAACGGCAATAACATCCACACCCCGGGCGATCCAGGTATCCAGCATCTCAACCTGTCGGGAGACATCAGCCGAGACCGGACCTTCCCACACGAGCTTAACCCCAAGCTCGTCTGCGGCCTCGCGTGCCCCCGTTTCAATGGCGTTAAAGTAATCAATCCCTACAACCTTAGGCATCATGGCGATGGTAAGAGTCTCGGTGGTGCCGTCTCCGCTGCGAGGTGTGGTTCGGGTTCCCTCAGAGTCGCCACAGCCACTCAGCAGCAAGGCGCTTCCAAGAATGATCGAGCTAAACCACAATGAAGTCTTACGCATTTACAGCCACCAGCCTTTTGTTGAAGAATCGGGCACAGTCACAAAAACAAATCGCAATGCGCCTAATGATCTAAATGGTTTAAAGACGAACTTCCTTGATTCAAGAGAAATAGAAACCCCGAAAGACAACGAAGCGGTTTTCTAACTGGGGATGATTTTGACTGAATAGAGGTCGTTATCCAGCGTAAAACAGCATGCTCACAAATGTGGGGGCGTAGCTCAGTTGGGAGAGCATCAGGCTGGCAGTCTGAGGGTCAGCGGTTCGAACCCGCTCGCCTCCACCATTTTTTTTGCCTCATTAGTCCAGCAGTTGTCTCAGATGAGCGTGAGCCAGGATAATTTCCGGTTCCCGTTGCAACACCGCGTTGTACTTAATCGAGAATTCTTCTCCTTCTTCCGCTGGCTGCAATAGAGAACGCAACTCCCGTAACAGCGCCTCAGCATCTTCGTCCGATGGCGGCGAATCCGGATCCGGCTCGGGACCCACATTCGGCATATCACCTTCCAATACTTCATCCATTCTCACAAGAATATCTGAAATGGGCCGAAACCAGCCAAACCACGGATCATGCATAACAAGCTGAAGTAATACATGCGGCGAAGCAATGCGGCCATTCTTACGTTCATAGGCTGCGCGCTCCGAATCCAGAATAGCCTTGTGCAGGCCCAGCAGGAGGCGGCGGATGCCGTCCAGTTTCTCCCGCATCGGTGGAGTGAGACGTGTTGGAAAGTCATTAGTTGCCATAAAGAAACATCGGTTGCTTAAAGCGTGCCAGCTCCTGGTTTATAGTGGGGCAATCGCGACAAACACTCGAACCGGCGGGTTGTATTCAGTGCCCGTGATCGACAGTGGCGCCAGCCCATCCGTCCACTCCTGCGGCAGAAGTATGACCGCGAAAGTGTTTCCATCACTCTGCTGAATGGTCGCTTCGATAAGCCGGGCCAGCGCATGAGCTTCTTCAGAAAAGAGACCACTTCCCACGAAAGCTTCGTTGAAGCGGGCATGAAGGTCATCACTGCAAAGGGGCGGAGACTGGTCTTCTGAGACCGCAGGAAGCTGGACCACGGACAATTCCGCCACGCTGGGATTGTAGTAGAAACCCTGCAGACGATAAGTCCCCCCCTCACAGCCTTCCTCAGAGTCTTTTCGGATAACCCATCCATGCAGCGGCGACGTCGTGGGTTGCCTTACAAGCTGAACCTCAGACGAATTTGCGTGATTGATGGCAAACGGCAGTACATGGAGAGGCATCTCGCCCCGGGCGAAAAGAAAAACGTCCCCTTCCGTGGTGCCGGGATCGTCCGGCCTGGTCCCCGGCGGGCCTTCTTTATAAACCTTTAGTGTAGCCGGTGCAACCACCGCCCGACCCGTCATCCATTCCTTATGGGTCGTATCAAGCCCTTCCGCCGGAACTCCCGCTAATACTCCGTGCCAAGCAATAGTCCCGCCCGAAGCCTTACCGTACGGATACCATCCCGAAATGGCCCCGCCAGGCAGGGTCATACTGATATCAAACTCCATCGGCTGGCTTCGCATCATGGGCGGATGGACATATAAGGCCGAGTAATCCAGCCGGGCTGCCGCCGTGATAGGAGGGGCTTGCTTTGCATGGACGAAATCAGGAATCGGCAGAGATATAATTTCCGCCCCGACCGACGTACCGGCAGCAGAGGACGCTACCTGGATAATCCCCCATTGGTAGATATCAGGGTGCGGACTTTTGCCCAGGGAAGCCGTAGTCTCTTGCAGACCGGTGGGAATATCGTCAGGATGCAGACCAGCCAGAGCCGGAGTTATCATGACGCCGGAATCAGCATCTGCCTGGGCAGGCCCCCCCGCCATCAATAAAATCCCCGTAAAGAGCAGAACTGGCCAGGAGATTGGTTTCATTTCTCTGGTTGTTCAACCGCGGGCGGCGCTATACGGGAATAGACTGTCCAGCCGAGAATCGAGGTGCTTTCCATGCCGGGAGTCGTGATTTGGATCGCGCTTGTATCGTGCCCGGAGTCTGTGACGATGATCGTAACAAAGCGCCGCAAATCAGGGGCCCAGGCACTAAGTTCAATACCATTATAAACCCCGTGCCGTTGACCAAGATTAATTATCCAGCGGCGAGAAGGATCTTTCCCGGCAACAACACCTGTAAGAGGTTCATCCAGCAGGCGCTCCTGCCACTCCTCAGGCAGATTCGGCTTGCCGTCAGCAGGACGATCCCAATCTCCCTCACGCAGAAAATAATGCCCCATGCTGCCATGAGAAATGGGCTCAACACCGCGGTTAATCTCATTAGAAAAACCCAGGTAATCGTCTTGAGGTACCAGGTAAAGACGCTGTCCCCAAGTGATGGGCGTCATCACGGAGGAAATGCCTCGCGGCCAGCTCTGGCGCGGGCGATCAGTCTGCAGAACGAGCTGCCCGTTATAAATTACCGCGTTGCCGGTAATTCCGTCCAACACTGTATCACAACTGCAAAATCTATAGGCAAACCGCCCGTCCGGTGATATCACCAGGGTGCAGATAAGGTCGAAGCCATTGCCAAAGGTATACTCTCCTGCCAGCCGCGCAATATCTGACGTCGCCTGATCCGGCGGGATAACAGACGCAGCGACCGCCATAGCCTGCCTGACGTCCTGATCTTCAGACAGCATTGCCACGACTTTTTTCTCTTCCAAAGTAGATGACGCAGCAATACGGCTTTCGGAAAACAGCATCACGAGCAGTAGCATGGCCGTGGCAGCAACAGCAGATGTGAACCTGTGACGTCTCAAAACGCGACTCCGAACTGACTTGTATACTGGATTTGCCGTGCCGTCAGCCCTTTGTCAAAGACTGATTCGATCATCCCTGCAAATCTTCCTCCATTGTTAAAAGTGGCAACTCTTCATGCCGCGCTTTTCCAGATATTTTTGGTGATATTCCTCCGCAGGCCAGAAAGCGGGCGCATCCTGCACCTGCGTTGCGATCGGTTCATTATAACTCCCAATCTCGTTAACGCGATCAATAGCAGCCTCGGCCGCAATCCTTTGTTGGGAGCTGTGTGTAAATATAACCGTGCGGTATTGGCTGCCCACATCCGGACCTTGACGGTTCACCTGGGTAGGATTGTGCATCTTAAAAAAGGCTTCAAGAAGCTCCTCATAAGTCACGAGCGTCGGATCAAACTCCACTTGAACCACCTCCGCGTGACCAGTGACATCCGCGCACACCTGCTGATACGTAGGGTTGTCAACGTGACCGCCGGCATAACCGGAAGTCGCAGATTTTACGCCGGGCATCCCGGCGAAGGTCGCTTCGACTCCCCAAAAACAACCCGCGCCAAAAGTGGCTTTTTCCATGTCTTTGTTACTCCTTACTGATGACTTCTTGACGCAATTATCTGGCCGGACTTTTGTTCCAGTCAAATTCCATCGGGCCCGTTGGGTAATATGGCCTTGATTTCATAATCGAGGAGACCTGGTTTTTCTCACATGTCTGAGCGAAAAAACTATAAACGAGTGCTGCTGAAGCTGAGCGGCGAAGCATTGAAGGGAAGCCAGGATTTTGGCATAGACTTTCAATTCCTCCAGCGAATGTCCCAGGAGATTAAAGACCTGGTGGACAGCACAAAGGTGGAACTAGCCGTGGTAATCGGCGGTGGCAACTTCATCCGGGGTGCCATGGTTGAGGGTCATATTGATCGCGCCACCGGTGATTACATGGGTATGCTTGCCACAATGCTGAACGCCATGGCCCTGCAGGCGGCCTTTGAAGAGATCGGTCTGCAGACGCGCATCTTGAGCGGTCTCGAAATTAAAGAGGTCGGCGAAAGCTACATTCGCCGCCGCGCCGTCCGCCATCTGGAAAAAGGTCGCGTCGTGATATTTGCCTGCGGCACAGGAAACCCGTTTTTTACAACCGACACAGCCGCTGCCCTTCGTGGGACGGAAATCGATGCCGAGGTCATCCTCAAAGCCACCAACGTGGACGGGGTCTATAGCGCCGATCCCCGCATAGACACTTCAGCTCGGCTTTATGATCGCGTGAGTTTTACAGAAACATTGACAGCAAATCTGCGCGTGATGGATGCTACGGCAATCTCATTGTGCCGTGAGCACAATATCCCAATTATTGTATTTGATATGCGTGTGCCGGGTAATATCCGCCGCGTAATTGAAGGTGAAACCATAGGAACATTCGTCGGAGGCGACCCTGATGCAGCTTAACGAAATTTATAAATCCAGCGAAGAGAAAATGCGCAAGGCAATCGATGCCATGGAGCACGAGTTTTCCGGACTGAGAACCGGCCGGGCCTCGGTGGCGCTGATCGATGGTATCCAAGTGGATGCCTATGGCAGCAAAATGCCCCTGAAACAGGTGGCCACCCTGTCCACCCCGGACAGCCGCACCCTGATGATTCAGCCATTTGATAAAAACATGATGGCCTCAGTGGAAAAGGCAATCCTCGCATCTAACCTCGGCATGACACCAAACAACGACGGCAAGGTAATCCGCCTTAACATCCCCCCGCTAACCGAAGAGCGTCGTAAAGACCTCGTGAAAATGGCCCGCAAAATGGCTGAGGATGGCCGCATTTCTATCCGCAACATCCGCCGCAGCGCCAACGACGACATCAAGAAAATCGAAAAAGATAACGAGATCGCCGAAGACGAACGGGAAAAGGCAATGAAGCAGGTGCAGGACATCACCGACAAATACGTAAAACTGGTAGATGAACTGCTCGGTAAAAAAGAAAAGGACGTGATGGAAATCTGACAGTTTCCGCACTTTCAGGCTCATCTGCTGAACTTTTGCGCCCTGTAAAGCGTGATCAACCAGTGGGCCGTTATGCACCAAGCCCAACCGGTCGCCTGCACCTGGGTAACCTGCGCACCGCACTTTTGGCTGAACAGGATATCCGGAAGCAGGGCGGCCTTTTTCTTTTGCGAATGGAAGATACTGATCGTCCGCGCAATGTCGCAGGCGCCGACGATCAGATCATCAAAGACCTCGCATGGCTGGGAATCCGCTTCGATGAAGGCCCCCACCTGTCGCCCCAAGGCCCGGCCGCGCCCTACAGGCAATCTGAGCGGTGGTTTGTCTACGAAGCGGCAGTACGCCGTCTGGCGGAAATGGGACTAGTTTATCCCTGCCAGTGCAGCCGGAAGCAGCTTCAATCTTCCGCCAGCGCTCCCCATGGTCCCGATGGTCACATTTACCCCGGAACCTGTGGAAAACGCAAGCAAACATTTAACCTTGACGAAATCCTGACGGCAGCCCGGACCCATCCCGGTAAACCCCTGCCGGTTTCCCTGCGGTTCCGCGCGTCAGCTATTGATACTTTTGCAGTAACAGACGAATCACGTCCCATGTGGCAAGTGCATCCCAGCGTTGATATTGGTGATTTCGTCATTTTAAGACGCGATAGCCTCTGGGCTTATCAGCTTGTTTGCGCCATTGATGATGCCCTGATGGGTATTTCTCGAGTCGTTCGCGGTGAAGACCTTGCCGGATCCACCCCTCGTCAGGTCGCCATAATGCAGGCCCTAGGCTATAAAAGCCCGACTTATCGGCATGTGTCATTACTTATGGACGAATCCGGCCAACGGCTAAGCAAACGCACCGACGCCGCATCAATCGACCCTCTGCTAGCGTCCGGCATGACCGCCACTGGATTACGAGAGCAATTACTCTCTTCTAAATAAACCTAGTAATTTGAATCCTCTTGAGCCGTCAAGGCACTTATCCACAGGCTCCTGTGGGAAACCCTGTGGACTCTTGGGGAGAAAAATTTGCGCAAGATGCTCTTTTCCCTTGCTTTGAGAGGAACAAATTCAACCAATACATTCAATAAACAGATTGAAATGGACGTAACTCATCGTTAAGTTCATTGAATCGGTTTAATGGCGGACCAGCCCTTGCAGTTCTGGCAGGGTTGTAATGCAGGATTCCCGTTCCAGTTGATGTAGACCAGTTGTCGGAGGACACCCAGCCATAATGAGCGCAGCCGAACACGTTCAAATTCCGGAGAAGTTATTTTACCGGATTAATGAAGTCTCCACTATCACCCAGGTGAAGCCCTATGTTTTGCGGTATTGGGAGACCGAATTTCCAATGCTTTCCCCTGAAAAAGATGAAAACGATCAGCGCCGGTATCGCAAATCCGATATCGAACTAATCCTCGAAATCAAGCACCTGCTTTATACTGAAAAGTTTACGATTGCTGGCGCCCGCAAGCAGTTACGCCGGGGCAAAACCGAACCGACAACGCCCCAGCCAGTAGCTGTCACCTCTGGCGGAAACAGCGCAGTAAGCACCGAAAAAGCCCGACATCTTGCCCGTGAAATCACTCAGCTTCGCAAAGATGTGGACGAGCTTTACCGCTTCCTGGCGTAATCGTTTCGGGTAATAACATCACCGGAAGAGGTCGCCGCAGTCCAGCGGTCTATTCCAGTCCCCGCAGAACCGGGATTCCTGTGCCGGGATCGTCCAGTTTCATAAGGCTTTCCCCTACCAGGATCGCGTCTGTGCCATAGGATTCAATCTGCTCGGCATCTTCACGCGTGTGAATTGCGCTTTCACCAACAAAAATTACACCTTCCAGCGGTGCACCCAGCAATTTCATAATACGATCAGTCTGGGCGAGATCCACATCAAAGGTCTGCAGATTCCGGTTATTGATACCAATAATCTTTGCACCAGTCTCGGCCACGAGATCCGCCTCCCGCTCACTGTGTACCTCCACCAGCGCAGCCATCCCCAGCTCCGCTGCCAACTCACGATAATCCACAAGTTGGTGCTTATCCAGAATAGTGGCAATCAGCAAAATCGCAGCCGCCCCGGCCTCCCTGGCTTCATAGATCTGGTACTCATCAATGGTAAAGTCTTTCCGGAGAAGGGGCATGGCCGGCAACGCCGACCGAATCGACCGCAAAAAGCCAAGGTTTCCTTTGAAAAACTGTTCATCTGTAAGGACACTGATGGCCGATGCACCGTGGCGAGCATAGCTTTCGCCAATATCCACAGGGTTAAAATCTTCCCGAATAATACCTTTACTCGGCGAAGCCTTTTTCACCTCAGCTATGACATTAATCGGCTGACCCGCCTGACGCCGGATTGCCCCGGCAAAATCTGGCGGGGCACCACCGGCGGCATCATTCATCCGGCTTTTAATCTCCGCCAGAGAACACCCGCGGCGGGTATGGTCTAAAAAATCACGTTTATACGCGACAATATCATCAAGTATCTTGGGCATAGTGATCGTTATTGCTGTCCGGCGAGCTGATATTCACGACAGATCTGCTGAAGTCCTTCAAGACTTCGCATCGCCTGTCCCTGTTCAATCGATTGCCGGGCCAGTTCAACGCCGCCGGCCAGATTGTCTGCCAACCCCGCCACGTGGACAGCCGCGCCCGCATTCAACAATACGATGTCGCGCTTTGGACCGGAAATTTTACCGCCCAGGATATCCCGCAAAGTCTGCGCATTTTCCTCGGCGTCGCCCCCCAGGAGGTCTTCCCGTTTGCACAGATCAAACCCAAAATCCTGCGGGCGGATCACCAGTTCCTCGATGTTGCCATTGTTAACCCGCCAGGCATAGGTGTCGCCCGTAAGCGTAATTTCATCCAAGCCGTCGCTGCCATGCACCACAAGCGCACCCCTGGTTTTAAGCAGGCTAAGTACCTGCGCCACAAGGCTGGCCTCTTTGCGACCAAACACACCCACAAGCTGGTGACTCGCCCCGGCCGGATTAGCCAGAGGACCCAGAAGATTAAACATCGTCCGAAATCCCAGCTCCCGCCGCACCGGCCCTACATGGCGCATACTCCCGTGATAAAGCTGTGCATGAAGAAAGCAGATTCCCACTTCCCGCAAAGCCCGCTCCATGAGCTGGGTGTCGGCCTCAACTGCCACCTGCAGGCTCGACAAAACATCGCTGCTGCCACATTTGCTCGTCATGCTGCGATTGCCATGCTTGGCGACTTTCACACCCGCCCCCGCCGCCACAAAGGCTGCCGTAGTGCTGATGTTAAAAGTCCCGCTGTGATCGCCACCCGTGCCACATGTATCCACCACCGTATCCTGCGGCGTAGCAAAAGCCGCAGCTTTTTCACGCATCACACGGGCAAAGGCTGCCAGAACTGGCGGTGTTTCACCTCTGGCTTTAATGGCCGTCAGAAAAGCCGCCATCTGAATCTGCGACGCCTCACCGTTCATCATCTCTTCGGCCGCGCCGATCATTTCCTGAACCCGGTCGTCGATTGATTCCCCGTCCAGCAGCCTGATAGTTAGCGATTGGATATTCATAGTCAAAACCTATGTAGACTAGTACTGGCATTGTACAAGGGGAATTTCCCCAAGGGCTAAAAAAGCAGGCAACACCGTCACCCGGCAACGCACGCCCCCGGCCCGAGAAACCGCTTGATCTGTGACTGTTTAACCGTTTAGTTATGTACTTAAAGAGTGGCCGGCAGGCGGCGTTTCATATCCTTTATCAAAGCATCCACGCAGAAATCACACGTTGCGCCATAATTCTATTGCCCCTGCCAATTAAAACCGTTCTTGTTTCAGGAAGATTCCACGAATCTACCGGGCAGCCGGTACAGGAGTATCTATTTTCATGAGCGATACGAAAGACCCGAAAAACGTAACGCCTCCCGCACACGACCCCAGCACTGCGGCCCAGAAGGCCCCCCAGGGCAATCAGCCCGCGCGCCCGGCCAATGCCGGCGCCACACCCATCAAGCGCGTGTTGCCAGCCAACGAGAGCGCACAAACCATCAAAAGCAACACGTCCAACCAGGCCTTCACCGGCGGCGATGAGCTCTTGGATACCCTCGCCGCAAACATGGGCTATGAGCGAGCTGAGCTTGGTTCAGTTAAAATTACGCCAGACCTAATCAAATCCATCGAACCCCAACATGCCCGCAAATACAGGGTTTTCCCGGTTAAAATTGATGGCGACGATCTTTATCTGGCCCTGGCTGACCCCCTGAATATCCAGACCACAGACGACCTTGAGCGCATTTATCAGAAACGAATTCACCCCATGGTCGCCGACCAGTTTGAGGTGGATAAGTTCATTGCCCAGTATTACGACAAAGACAACGTCGCCGACATTTACGGGGGCATGGCCGATGATGCGCTGGAAGCCGAAACCCGCCAGAAGGAAGATGATCCTTACGCAGAGGTCGACGCCCAGCAGGAGCAGGATCAGCCGCCGGCGGTTAAATACGTAGACCTCGTATTCCGCACGGCTGTTAATGACCGCGCTTCAGATATCCACGTCGAGCCAACCAAGACAGGCATAACAATCCGCTTCCGCATTGACGGTGTGCTCCATGAGTATCCACCCCCCCCCAAAAAGTGGCAAAACTCCATTATCTCCCGCCTGAAAGTGCTGTCCGGTATGGACCTGGCCGAAAAGCGAGTTCCGCTGGACGGCCGTATCAAGCTGAACATCCCAGGCAAAAAGCTCGACGTTCGCGTATCGTCCATTCCCTCGGTCTATGGCGAGTCCATCGTCATGCGTCTTCTCGATCAGTCCAGCGTTTTAATGGGTCTGGAAGATGTTGGTTTTCTCCCCGACACCGTAAACGCATTCAAAGAACTGATCCGCAGCCCCAATGGCGTTATCCTCATGACCGGCCCTACCGGTTCTGGAAAGACGACAACCCTCTACTCGGCCCTTTCCACCATCAACAATGCCGAGACGAAGATCGTTACCATCGAGGATCCGGTGGAGTACATGCTGGATGGTATCAATCAGGTGCAGATCAACAAGGAGGTCGATCTCGACTTCTCCGTCGGCCTGCGCGCCATACTGCGTCAGTCTCCCGACGTGATCATGGTCGGTGAAATGCGTGACCTCGAAGCCGCCGAAATTGGCATCCGAGCCGCCCTAACCGGTCACCTGGTTTTCAGTACACTCCATACAAACGATGCTCCCAGCGCCTGCGTGCGTCTCGTAGACATGGGCGTGAAGCCGTTCATGGTGGCCAGCTCCCTGCAGGCCGTCATCGCTCAGCGGCTCGTACGTCGCACTTGCAGCCAGTGCAAAACCGAATATAAAGCGACGCCTCAGGAAATCGCCAATGCCGGATTTGATCCGGATGAGTATGCGGACCACACCTTTTATAAAGGCCGTGGCTGCGACCGCTGCAATGACTCGGGCTTCCGCGGACGTACCGCTATCCATGAGGTCTTCGTTAATAATCCGGAGATTCGTCACATGATTATGCGCATGGAATCCGGAACGAAGCTCAAGCGAGTAGGTATCAAATATGGTATGCGCACCCTGCGCATGGACGGCATGGAAAAAGCCCTGCTGGGTCAAACCACCATGGAAGAAATCCTGAAAATCACCGTAGACGATTAGTGCGTGGGCGGGCCACAAGGCTCGCCCCGCTGTCACTTTTTTGGGTTTTGCCCGAAGTGGATGCAGCTTTTCTTATATTGTGTAGCAATGATTTTCCACTAGAGGAGCCAGGCGCACTTGGAAAACGCCGTTTGCCACTTTGTTTTTTACACCGGTCCCCGTAAGGGCGAGTTTGAGGTATATACCACTGCCCGCATCTCCTTCGGAAGGGCAAACAACTGCGATTTCCGTGTGGAAGCTTTTCAGCTCGAACAGGTCGCGCCTCATCATGCAGAGGTCCTTCTCGAAGAGGGTACAACTTATTATCTCTATGACCTCGGAACCAAATCCGGCACCTACGTAAACGGCGAACGCGTCCACGAACGCTGTGTCCTCATGAGCGAAGACTACATCCGCTTCGGGGAAGACGGGCCGGAAGTCATCTTCCGAATCGGCCAGCCCGCGCCAGGCCGTCAGCCCTTGCCTGACTTCTTTCCCGTGACCGCGGAACTGGAGTTTTTCTCAGGCTCCGACGCCGGGCGAATCTTTCCCATTAACGCAGCCCTGACAACTAACATTGGCCGCCGCGCCGACCTCGAAGTTCCGCTCGACCCCCGCGGCGACATGATTGTCAGCGGAAACCACTGCAACATCAGGTACGTGAACGGCCACTTTGTCCTCACCGATACCAGCAGAAATGGCACCTATGTAAACGGCGACCTGGTCGACCAGCCCATGGAGATTCTGGATGCCGATGTTATCATGCTCGGCGACGGAGGCCCCCAGGCCCGCTTCCATGTTGACCACGCAGGGCGGCGATATCCCAACCATCGTGCCCTCAGCCCGGTCGTTAAAAATCAGGAATCAACCAGTGCCCTGAAGTCGACCCATGCACCGGAGGTGCTCGCCAGCGCCAAACCTTTTGCCAGCGGAACAGCCTCGGTGGCAAAACAGCCTGAGCCGCCCCCGGCCGAACCGGAAATTTCTGACGCCGCCGCTGTGGCCCCTGAGCAAGCCGCAGATGCATCGACTGAACCCTCAGATATCACCGAAATTACCCCGGACACACCTCCCTCCGGCGAAGCATCCTCACCGGTCGAACCAGATTCCATCTCGACAGATACCCCATCGGCAAATTTTTCTGACACCCCGGTAGCTGCGGACACCTCTGAAGTTTTTGATTCCTCAGACACAACCCCGGCTTTAGTTCCTGCCACAGCGACAGCAGCCGACACCCCGGTCACAGCAGAAACCGAAATCCCCTTTGCCAGCGCCGCACTCGACTCCCCAAAGCCTGCCCCCCTGCCAGGGTCTCTTTCCGTCACTTCCAAACTGAAAATGTCTGAGCTGCCAGTTTCCAAAAAACAGCTTAAAGTTGCCGGCGGAGCCCTTGCGCTTCTGGTTGTTCTGATCATTACCTTCACGCTCGTGAGCGAAAGCCGCCAGGGTGGCAGTGACGGGCCCGGCAGCGACTTCGCGCGAAACCTGCAGAATGTAGAAGCGGTAGAAAATCCCGCGGCGGCTTTCTCAGTTAATGCCCCCGCCGGATGGAGCAAGCTCGTCCGTGATAACTATATCAGCATCGAGTCTCCAGACAAAGACATCGCCATTGATTATGTGCGCGATCCTAGAGCCGGCGAACCCCAGCTTCAAACACTGTTGTCCCAGAACGGAGCAGAGCTCGGCGACCGGCAACAGCAGACGGTTGAAGGACGCACGGCCACCATTATTCAGGCCAGCAGTGATGATCTGCGTCGCGCCGGCAGCCTGGT
>CAYUGQ010000008.1:0-41709 GCA_964444305.1 uncultured Candidatus Sumerlaeota bacterium | reverse complement strand
CAAACGCTCCCCCTGCCAGCATCAGCCGCCAATAAGAAATAGCGTTTCCTAGCCCCGGAAGAAGGTGGTAAAAGGTCAGCAATACAAAAAAAGTCGCCAGCGGCTCACTGAAAAACGTCCGCGCGTGAGGCAGCGCGAGGGTGGCCACTCCATAACTCACCGCCGTGATCCAGCAAGCCGTGTTGGTATAAAGCCCCTCACCATCGCCATCTGCCGAAACCGCCGCCTCCCCGGTCCGCCGTCCCAGACTCAGCCGCCGCAGAAAAAGATAAATTAGCGCCGCCGTCCCCGCATTGATCAGCCCGCCAGTGAAGGACACAAAAAACCGTTTTAGCAGCTCATGACCTCGCTGCGGCGGCATTGCGTCCACATAAGTCTGAGTTCCGAAGTCCAGCCACCCCTGCGCCGTCAGCGAAGGAACAGCCTTACTCGCCAGCATCCCGGCCCAGTAAAGCGGCACAGCCACCAGTGAATTGCCTGCGCCATACTGCGCATACTCCAGCCCGTTGGTTCCAGCCCGCGTCGCAAATGTCTCCCCGTCGGGCCCCACAATGGGCCGCACGTCCATCTTGCCCCGGGTCGCAATTGACTCCGTCACACGGAACATGATCTCCTCGTCAGGGGAATAAAGATGTCCCCCCGCCGTCAGCAGGCAAAAAATCCATACCGTAAGAAACACGCCCACCGGGCCACGAAATCGCATGAGAAAACTGAAATCCCACCCGCCCTCGCAATCAAGAAGATAGTGTGGAGCAACGCCGAAACTGGTCCAATAGTATCACCGGCCCCGGCGCAGCAGACTACCCTCCGATTTCCAGTTGCATGATACCGCCCGGATGGTAGGGGAGAGGTCCTATGAAAATAGTTAATGGAATGACAATCGGGGTAATACTTGCCATGAGCCTGTCTGCCCACGCGCGGAATGTGAATTATGATGAGTCCAAAATCGGTCCCATTAAACTTCCCGACCCCCTTGTCTCCATTTCCGGCACAAGCATTACATCTGGTGAAGACTGGCAGACCCTGCGCCGGCCCGAGGTGCTCGAACTTTTCCGCGAACACGTTTACGGGCGTACGCCCGATATCCCTGGCCAGGTTAAATTTGAAACCACGTCCACCACGTTAGCCCTCGACGGCCTAGCAACCCGCACCCAAGTTCGCATCACCCTGGACTCGCTTCCTGAATGGCAGGGAATCGACCTCGTACTTTACACCCCCGCTCGGGCAACCGGACCTGTGCCCGTTGTCCTCGGACTCAATTTTTACGGAAACCACGCCATCACCGACGAACCCGACGTGCCTCTGTCCGACCGCTGGATGCGAGCCAGTGAAACTATGGGAATCGTAGACCACGGGGCCACCGAAGCCTCTCGCGGCAAACTCGCCCACCGCTGGCCACTGCAAATATTTATGGAGCGGGGATATGCTGTTGCCACCGCATATTGCGGCGATATCGAGGCCGACCATGCCGAAGGCTGGCGCACCGGAGTACGCGGAATGGTTGCCGGCAGCGGCCAACGTCCGCAAGACGACTGGGGCTGCATCGGAGCCTGGGCCTGGGGTCTCAGCCGCATGCTTGATTACTGTCAAAAAGACAACCGTCTCGATGTAACCCGGTCAATCGTCATCGGCCATTCCCGCCTCGGAAAAACCGCCCTCTGGGCCGGAGCCCAGGATGAGCGCTTCGCCCTGGTCATTTCCAACAACTCCGGAGAAGGCGGCGCTTCCCTTGCCCGCAGAAACTTTGGCGAAACCATCGAAATTATCACGAATGCCTTCCCCCATTGGTTCGCGCCTCAATATAAAACCTACGCCGGTCGCGAAAACGAAATGCCCGTCGATCAACACATGCTGATTGCCCTCATGGCCCCCAGACCAGTTTATGTTGCCAGCGCCACGGAGGACCGCTGGGCGGACCCTCTCGGCGAATTTCTCTCTGCTGTCTACGCCGCTGATGTCTATCGTCTGTTCAATCTCAAGGGTCTTGAAACCACCACGCAGCCCGCACCCGGCAAATCCATCGGCGAGCAAATCGGTTATCACATCCGTGAAGGCAAACACGACATAACCACCCAGGACTGGATGTTCTACCTGGACTTCGCCGACCGGCATTTTAACTCCCGGTAGCATCCGCCGTTGAACTCGACCATACTTCACCCCCTGACCCGTCACGCATGGCTGGTGGCTTTGTTCTTTGGCTTCCTGTTCACATACGGCGCGGTTCAAAACGTCGGTTACTTCGATGCCAGCGATTCCTGGCATCGCTTCCGGATGATGCAGGCCCTGGTCACCACAGGCACCCCGTATTGGACCGATCCCGGCCAGGCAGAACCACAAACCTGCCTCCAGACCATTGGCCCCGCAGTAATCGCCCTGCCCCTGCAAGCCGTCGCTTATGCCGCAAATAAGCTTGGCCTTATAAAGCTGCCTCTCGAACAGCTTCTCATCCGGGCGACCTTGTTAACCACCGTCCTCGTGACCTCGATCTGGATGTGCATCCTCGCCGTCCTTTGCAGGCGGCTCGGCGCAAGCCGCCGCCGCGCTCTTTCCGTCGTCATCATAGCCGGCCTCGCAACCATGATCTTCCCCTATTCCAAAAGTGCACAGGGAGAAAACCTCGTCGGCCTCTGCATCACCCTGATAACTCTGCTGGTTCTGCGACTGGAAGAAGGCCGCGGCTTCAAGACTGTTGCCGCCATCGGTCTCCTCTACGGCTTTCTCCTTAGCTGCAAACCGGAACTTGCCATCGTTTTCCCGTTACTCTTTGTCGCCGTCCAATACGCCGGCCGGCCCTGGCAACTTCCCAATCTCTGGCGACAATGGAAACGCGCCGTCGCCTTTGGAATCGGAATCATTCCCGGGATAGTCCTCGTCCTCTGGTATAATTACATCCGATTCGGGAGCATAACAAATTCCGGCACCCTCGGCGAAGTCGGAACCGGAACCGCCATTGATTACTTCAGCCATCCATTTGGGGAAGGTCTCCACATCCAGCTCACCAGCCCAGGAAAAGGAATCCTCTGGTACAATCCCATCCTCCTGGCCACCCTTCTTATTATCTCCAAACTCATCCAGCGCGGGGGACGCCTTATGCTCCTGCCCTACATCTGGTGGCTCCTCATGACCTGTCTTTACGCCAAGTTTTTCACCCCCACCGGTGATGCCGCCCTGGGCAGCCGGTTCCAAGTATCGTATCTCGCCTTCGGAGTCCTGCCCCTCGCCGTCCTTCCCTCTTGGAAAGAGCTGCGGCCAGCGGCCGTTAGATTCTGGCTCATTCTGTGCGCCGGCGTCAGTGCTACTCTCCAGGCACTTTTTTGTCTCGTATCCTTCAATATCGACTATCACCGGCGGCTTCATTCCGTCGAGACCCTCCAGGAACAAGTCGCCCTCGCCCGCCGCGCTTATTTTTCCATAAACGAACCCCTCCTGCGCGGTTTCTTCACCACGACCCGCGAAGGCCTCTTCGACCTTTATTTTGTGCGCCTGCGCCCGCTGGAGGGAGCCCTCACCATTTATCCCGGATTTTGGTGGCTGCTCGCGACAGCCGCCTGCGCTTTCGGCGCAGCGTCTTACTTCGCGACAAAAGCCCACCCGGGCACCACCTCCCGCTTTCGACTTTTAAAGTCCCAGACACCCGCTATCCTTCTCGCCGGATTGGGACTAACTCACGTCGGACATCCCGGACGATCCGGC
Source organism: uncultured Candidatus Sumerlaeota bacterium (assembly GCA_964444305.1). Lineage (GTDB taxonomy): Bacteria > Sumerlaeota > Sumerlaeia > Sumerlaeales > Sumerlaeaceae > JAKFFN01. Next base: position 38,016 of record CAYUGQ010000008.1, on the reverse strand, counting down.
CTGAATCTTACCATGGAAAATCCCGGACGCGCTATCCATCAAACCATCGTCCAAAACATCGCCATCTCAAACTTTAACGACGGCCGCGAAGTCTATAAGCTCCATCAGCCCTTTGCCTCCACATGGAACGGCGAAATTTTTTGCCCCAACCCCGGCGCATATACCTTCCAGGTCGAAGCCAGCCAGACGGCTCACTGGAACATGGCTCATCAACAAAACCAAACCACCTCAGGCACTGAGCACGTTGAATTTGTAGTGCTGAATGCCGGCTGGCAACCTCTGCAAATAACCATCTCTGCCGGCACCATGACAGACCACATCACTGTCCGGTCGCGCTACCCAGGTGAATCGGATTATAAATCTTTATCGGCGCGGCGTTTAAGGCACTAAGGCGAAATTGCACCGTCGGGCAGGGGAGAGAACCGAATTCATGGTTGACCCTCTCTTGTCGACATTTGCATTTTCGCACGATCATGGGCGTTGGCCAGGACGGCCATACCCGATACTCGATTGGAATGACTGGTAGTATTATGTCGAATGCATTCACCCGCTTTTTTGCTCCAGAACCCCATCGTCCACAATTGCCGGACGACGAGGTGGCGCGCAAATATCCAAAAATGCGCTGGCGGATCCTGGAAGCCACCTTCGTAGGCTACGCCCTCTATTATCTCGTCCGTAACAATATCCCCGTCGTGGCCTCCGATATGCAGGAGCACATAGGCTACACCAAGGAGATGATCGGAGCCCTCGGCAGCGTTACAGCCCTCAGCTACGGCCTGGGAAAATTCTTTATGGGTGCCGTCTCCGACCGCAGCAACCCAAGAGTCTTTATCGCCGTCGGCCTTCTGCTGACGTCCCTTTTGAACTTCCTCTTTGCCGGCACCGTCAATTACCAGGTCCACCTGATGCTCTGGGGACTTAACGGATTTGCCCAGGGCATGGGCTGGCCCCCATGCGGTCGCAGCATGGGTCACTGGTTCAGCGAACGCGAACGCGGCCTCACCTTCAGTATATGGAACACATCGCATAACCTCGGAGGCGCCATAGCCGGTTGGCTCTCCGGCGCCGCCGTACACCATGCTGTAACCACCTTCAGCGCAGATCCCACCACGGCATGGCGAATGGCCTTTTATGTCCCGGCAACCGTCACAGCCATCATGTCTATCTATCTGTTCTATCGAATGCTCGACACCCCCCAGTCCCAGGGCCTTCCCCCCATCGAAGTCTATCGAAACGATTTCACCCCAGAAGAAGAAAAGAACGGCCTTCAGGAGCGCGAACTCACCTATAAGGAACTCTTTATCGATTCCGTCCTGCTGAACCGCTTCGTCTGGATTCTGGCTATCGCCAACTTCTTTGCTTATATCAGCCGATACGCCATGATCGACTGGGGACCCACCTATTTCCGGGAAATTAAGGGGCAGGACATCCGGGGCAGCGCCTGGGCCATCGCCGCGATTGAACTGGGCGGCATCCCCAGCACCATCCTCCTCGGCTATGTCTCTGACAAACTCGGCGGCCGACGCGGCAGGGTAGCTGTCCTTTGTATGATCCCCATTATCATCGCCTTCGGTCTGATGCCCTATGTCCCTGCCGAATACCTGTGGATGGACATCGCCCTTCTGTTCATCATCGGCCTGATGATCTATCCGGTAATCAACTTCATTGTGATTATGGCACTCGACCTGATCGGAAAGAAAGCCATCGGCGTCGCTGCCGGATTTATCGGACTTTTCGGCTATGTCGGCAAAGCCGTATATTCCTGGCAGGCCGGACGCGCCCTCGATACCTGGGAGCCCATCCTCGGCAAAGAGATCGCATGGAACATTCCTATCTACGTCGCCATGGGCGCGAGCTTCCTGGCTATGGCCTGCCTCGCCCTGACCTGGAATCAGAAACCCAAAGCCTGACCATAAACAACATAGCATAAAAAAAGCCGGAGGTTTCTCGCCTCCGGCTTTTCCGTTATTGTGGTCTAATTAAAGCCAAAACAGACTCCGGCCCATCAAAGTCAATCCTCAGACTTCTTCCTTTTAAGTGACGAATTCGGAAACTTCAAATAAGTCGGATCTTGAAGCCCACGCTCATACTCAGCCAGCAGACGCATACCCTCCACCGGACGGAGAGTGTCCGCCTTAATAGCATCATCCACCTGCGCCTTCATTCGGCGAGCCAGATCCACCGGATGATACTGGACCATATCCAGCACCTGCCCAATGGAATGCCCCGGCAGTGTCTCTTCCACATACCAGCCGCAATCCTCATCCGCATCCAGGAAGACATGCGCCTCATTCACACGGCCAAACAGGTTATGCAAATCACCCATAATATCCTGGTAAGCACCCGTCATGAAACATCCAATGTAATAAGGTTCATCCTTCCGCAGCGGATGCATCGGCAAAGCATGCCGCACATCCTTCAGATCAATAAACTTACTCACCTTGCCATCACTGTCGCAGGTGATATCCACCAGTGTACCATGAATGCGAGGCTCTTCGTTTAAGCGATGAATCGGCATAATCGGGAAAAGCTGCCCCAGCGCCCAATGGTCCAGCAGACTCTGGAAGACCGAAAAATTACACACATACTGGTCCGCGATATGAGGCGTGAGGTCAGTAATATCCTCCGGCACTTCCTCTTCGCTGATTTCCCCTAACTGCACCCGCCGGCGAAACAGCTCGATAACTTCTTCCACGATATGCCAGTAAAAGGTCTCGATTTTCGCCTTCGTCACCAGGTCAATAATCCCCAGATCAAACGCGTTCTGGGTATCATTTTTGATCTGTTGAACGTCATGCAATGCATCTGTCGGAGCTTCCGCAAACCGCCCCTTGATCTCAGCCAGTTGATGCACCCAGCGATGATCATCCGACAGCACCGTCAGGTCATATTGGTCCTTGGTCTTTTCAATAGCCCCGAACACTTCCACCACCAGCATGCTGTGATGAGCCACAATCGCCCGGCCGCTCTCGCTGATAACGTCCGGATGCGGCACTTCCTCTTCATCACACACACCCATGATGTTGTTAACCGTATCCGCCGCATACTCATGGGTCGTGTAATTCGTAGACGAGTGAAAGCTCGTGCGGCTGCCATCATAGTCCACACCCAGGCCGCCACCCATATCAATATATGTAAGGTTGTCACAGCCCATCTTGCGAAGCTTCGCGTAATAACGAGCACCTTCGCGTGTAGACCGCTTGATCGTCATGATGTCTGGAATCTGAGAACCGATATGAAAGTGAACCAGACGGAAGCAATGAAGCATATTCTCTTCCCGCAGATACTTGATCGCCTCCATCAAGTCAACAGTGCTCAGGCCAAACTTGGCGTTCTCTCCGCCAGACGTCGCCCAGATCCCACTGCTCTTCGCCGCCAGCCGCACACGAATGCCGATCATCGGCTCAGTCTTCATGTCCCGGCCCACACGAATAATTGCATGAACCTCTTCCAGTTTCTCCGCCACCATAATCACAGGCTTCCCAAGACGGTTACCCATCAGGGCCGTACGGATAAACTGATCATCCTTGTAACCGTTACACACGATAAGCGCTTCAGGATTATCGTGGATAGCCAGCGCCGCAAACAATTCCGGCTTCGAACCCGCTTCCAGGCCATAATTAAACTCCCGGCCCGCGTCCGCAACCTCTTCAACAACTTCCCGTAGCTGGTTAACCTTAATCGGAAAGACACCCCGATACTGGCCTTTGTAATTCAAATCCTTTATCGCACTGCGGAACGCTGTGTTCAATTCAATCACGCGATCACGCAGCAAATCCTGAAAACGGATCAGCAGCGGAAAACGAAGCTCTTCCTCTCTGGCCGCCCCCAGAACATCCATAATATCAATCGTAGACCCCGCCTCTCTTGACGGGGAAACAGTAACGTGGCCAGCTTCGTTAATACCAAAATACCCAAGTCCCCAACGATCAATATCGTAAGTCTTAATGGCATCCTCAGTCGTCCAGGATGGTGTTAAATCCTGGTTTTCAGATACCTCACCCGACGGGTCAGTCAGTGGGCTTTTGGCAGACGCAAGTGTATCGCGAACAGAATTGGACAATACAGGAAATTCCTTCTGAAAATGATAGCGCAAGGCGGAATACGTAAACTACAAGTCTCATGCCTTATTATGGTTAAGAGAGTGGAAATTCCGCGTTGGCCCCGTGCATTGCTTTTCATATTGATTATACCCGGACGTATTTTGATAAGCATTTCTTATGGAATTAACCCAATTACGCTACATTGTTGCTGTCGCTGATGCAGGCAGTTTTACCGCTGCCGCCCAAGCCCTCGGCCTTTCACAGCCCTCCCTCAGCCTCGGGGTAAAGCGCCTTGAAGATGAAATCGGCCACCCCCTGTTTGATCGCCTGACCCGAAAAGTCATTCCCACCGAAGCCGGCACCCTGCTGATCGAAACCGCCCGCCGGATCTTCGCCGAACTCGACCGCGTAGAAACGGAAATCCGCGAACTCCGTGGCGAGGTAAACGGCGTCCTCCGCGTCGGCACCATCCCCACAATTGGCCCCTTCGTCCTGCCCCATCTCATAGAAACCTTCGCTGTTCAATTCCCCGGCGTACAAATCCATGTCTTCGAAACCGTCACAGACCGCATCATGCAGATGCTGGAAGTCGGCGAACTCGATGTTGCACTCACCTCCGTCCTCCATGAACGCCCCGGTATCCACGTCGAGACCGTAGCCCATGAAGAACTGGTCGCCATCGTCCCGCAGGGACACCGCCTTGCAGAAAAAGAGCCCGTTCAATGGAGCAGCCTCGAACAGGAGAAGTTTCTTGTCCTCGGCGGCGAACACTGCCTTGCTGAACAAATGTCCCGCTTCTGCCGGAAAAACCGTGTCACCGGTCGCACCGTCCTCGAAGGCGCCCAGCTCGCAACCATCGCCGCTTTGGTTGAGCGCGGCCTCGGCGTCTCTCTCGTTCCCGCCCTCATGGCCCGCGGATATTATCCCGGCTGCTGGTTCGGCCGCGTCAGCGACCCCCGCCCCCAGCGCCCCATCTGCCTCGCCTGGAGCATCCTCCGCTACCGCAGCAAAGCCGGCCGCGCATTCATCGACGTCGCACGCCGCACCATCAATCAGATGCTTCAAGAATCCCTCGAAACCACCAATTGATCACTCGCCGTTTTAAGTTGACATTCTGCAAGCCAAATCTGAAAACTGACTCGAGTCAGAAAAAAATGCATGATTTACCAGAATTCGCTAGTCAGCAGGATGTCAGCTTTTTTAGCTGGTGGAGATTCCTTAAATGATCAGTATATATAGTTTCGAGCAGACGTCTGAAAAACTCGGACTTCATGAAGCTGAACTGCGCTTTTTGGCCCATCACTTATGGGAATTTTTCTCGCCAACACCCTCCGACGTCTACACCAGAAGCTTTTCCGGAGCAGACATCGCCCTTCTCGAACGCGTCGTCAAAATGCAGCGGGAAGATAATCAGGACCTAACCTCAATACGCCAGAATTTGCGCAAAGAAGCCAGTCTTCATAATCTCGGCGGCAGGCGAAACGCACCCGTCCTGGCCTTCGGCAGCGGCCGCGCTGGCGTCGGAACCTCATCAATCGTCTGGAACGTCGCCGCCGCCCTCGCAGAACGCGGTGCCCGATGCACAGTCGTAGATGGATCCTTTGGCGACAGCGGTGTTTCAGTCGCAGCAAGAATCCCCGATTCCACAGAATGGAACCTGGTCCTCGAATCCGGCATCCGCCTCATCAATCTTGCCGAACTTTTTGCCCTTGAAGGTGAAGGCGACGATCCCGAAGAAATCAGCGAGGAGATCACGAAAGAACTCGCCCTGCTCGATGCGGCCTCAGACTTCATCTTAATCGATACAGGCAGTGGTGGCGGATCAGACACTGTCCTTCGTTATGCCACCGCCACAGACGAAACCATACTCGTAACGACCGGCGACGTTGGCGTCAACATGGACACCTTCTCCATGATCCGCATGTTGCGAGATGTCGATCCCGATCTCGCCATCGGTCTGGTCGTTAACCGGGCCATAAGCCTGAGCGAAGCCAGAGAAGCATTTTCCCGCATCAACGGCGCAGGCAGAAAACTCGGCCTCTCAGAAGTTCCCGGCCTCGGCTGGGTCATCGAAGACGAAGCCCTCCGTAAAACCATGGCCGACGGCCAGAGTGTCGTTAGCGGCCTCCCTAATTCCCCTTCCGCCCGCTGCCTCGCACTTTTGGCAGATGTGCTCGTAAATCGCTTGACACCACCGCACAGACAGAGAAAAGGCGGTTTGTTAGAAATGGTAAATAGTCTCGCCGCAAATTTTCGGCGGCTTAATGCCGTAAGGGTTTTTAGTCCAGATCACAAATAAATGTTGTGACAAACGTTGATACTCGCAGGAGAAAAAAGCATGCTGAAGAGCCATGACAGCGCTGTCCGCGCTGAAAAATCCCATATAAACACGCCTGACACTGAAACGATCCTCGTCAGCACCGCAGCCGCACTGGTCGTATTTCTAATGATTTACCTGGCGTTTTTTGACCGCGTTCTGCCAATATGACCACACAACATAACGCGGGAACCGACCGCGATCTGCTGCCAGTCTCTGCTCATGGGTCTTCATCCCCATGGGGACTTCTGTGGGAAGCCCTCGGGGGCATCATAAATCTCTGCAGATTCTTACTGTCTCATAAAAGAATCGGCTGACAGCAGACGGTATTCCCCCGCGGGCGACCGCTCAACCACAAAGCGGGTTCCTCTGCTTGACATTCGACTTTGCTGAAACAGAGATTCTTCTCGCCGGTACAAGTGGGAACCCCATCCGGTATACGATTTTTTGTCCCATGGATATAGGTGATAGTTTAATGAAGGAGCAGGATGTATAATAAGTTTTTCGGCCTGGCTGAAGCGCCCTTTAACATCACACCTGACTCCCGGTTTCTTTTTCTAAGCCGCCGGCACAGGGAGGCGCTGGGCGCGCTCGTGTATGGCATACGCGAGCGTAAAGGCTTTATACTGCTCACCGGCGAGATCGGCAGCGGCAAGACAACTGTCTCCCGTGCTCTCGTTCAAGAACTCCGCGCAGACAACGCCCGACTCGCCGTCATTCTCAATCCCGGTCTCAACGAACTCGAACTTCTCAAGGCCATCAACGACGAATTCGGCATCCCTTCTTATTACGATACGAAAAAGGGCCTCATCGACGCCCTGAATCACTTTCTAATTCAACAGCACCACGCCGGCACAAACGTCGTTCTCATCATCGACGAAGCCCAAAACCTCGAGCCCGCCCTCCTCGAACAGATTCGCATGCTCTCGAATCTCGAAACCGAAGACGCCAAGCTCATCCAGATCGTCCTCATGGGCCAGCCGGAACTTAACGACACCCTCGCCCTCTCTCAACTCGAGCAGCTAAACCAGCGCATTACCGTTCGTTACCATATCGGCCCTCTAACCGAAGAGGAAATGCAGGCATACATTCGCCACCGCCTGTTCGTGGCCCGCGCGAAAATCGACGTCGAACTCACCCCCGGCGCAATCCGCATGGCCTATGCCGTCACCCGGGGCATTCCCCGGCGCATCAATGTATTAATGGATCGCGCCCTCCTCGCCAGCTACGTCGAAGGCAGCTATACCCTCGACGAACGCATCATGGCAAAAGCCGTCCAGGAAATCGCCGGTGAGCTTCCCCCTCCGCCCAAAGAAAAGTCCGACACCCTCCAGAGCATCTTCTCCCGAATCTTCACCCGCCGGACCGCTATCGGAGCCGCAGCCCTCATTGCAACCCTGGCCCTGGTCGTCGTCGCTATAGACCTCGGCATCCGCCTTGCCAACGTAAAAGCCAGCCGTGTCCCCGCCGTTAACGCCATCCCGGCTGCAACAGGTGCATCCAACGAATCCGAAGAATCAAACAATGAAGTCGCCGCCGCCGAAGGCAATGTAGACTCCCGTGAAACAACCGCCCCAGCCGTCGCCGCCGAACTGCCCGAGAAAACCCTCGAACAGATTCGCCGCGAAAACCCCAATTGGAAATACGAGAGAAACTCACCCCTCGTTCGCGTCAACAACCCACGCACCGTATTTCGCGCCTCCCAGCTAACTCTCCTTAAAACCTGGGGCATCGCCGTCGATCTCTCCGAAATGTCAAAGCTAAGCGAAGACACCATCACCCAGGGAGAGTTCAAAAGCGAAAAAGTCCGCATTCAAACCATTCCTATCCCCGGCGATTTCATGGAAGCCACCCGCCTTGATGTTCCCCTCATCGTCCGCCTCGCCACCGAAAAAGAACACGACCCTGAGTACGTCGTCCTTCTACAGAACCAGGGCGTAACAAGCACTGTTGGTGATCCCCTCCGCGGAATTAAGTTTTATCAAACCCCAGACCTCGCATCCAAATGGCGCGGAGCCCAGACACTCTTCGTCGACGTCTATCAACTCAGCACCTTGAAAAAAGGCGATCGCAACGAGCGCGTTCGCGCCATGCAGCAGTTTCTCAGAGAATTCCTCTCCGAAGCTGCCAACGCCCCCGTGGCAACCAATCCCACAAAAAATACCCGCCTCGAAGTCAACGGCCTGTTTGACGTCAGCACCACTGACGCCATCCGGCAGTTCCAGGCATACTACGAAATCCCCGAAACCGGCCAGCTTGATAACTTAACCCTTATGTTGCTAAACAGCCGCATGATGCGCAACGGTCCGCGCCTGCGAAACGTGGAGGTGAATTAAGTGAGCGTAATTCTCGATGCCTTGCACAAAGCCCGGGCAGACCGCCGGCCGGGCAACACCACTGGCCCTCACGAACAGGCCGTCGCCAAAGTTCTCGACGCCGCCGCAGTAGATGCCGCCGCCACCCCCGTTGTCAAACGCTCTTCATTTCACGTCTGGCTGCTGGCCTTCGGAATCATTATGGGCCTCTTGGTGTTCTTTGTCCTGGCCGCCGGAGCCTTCGTCCTCATTTATCAGCAGCTCAAAGAAATCGGTGGTTCTGTCACTTCCGCCGCCGTCGTCAGCAATAATCCTCCTGCTGATTCCCTCCAGGCTGCCAGCTTCGCAATGGCCGCTCCCCACGCAGAAGCTCTGCCAACCCCCATACCCCTTAGCGACCTGCCCGTCCAGAGCCCTGCCGCCATCGCGGCTCCCCCCGCCGTCGCCGAAGCCGCCACCCCTTCCCTCACAGCCGCGGACTTCACCCTGGGCGCCATCGCCTGCGAAAATGGCGACTGCATCGCCACCCTCAATGGCCGCACAGCCCGCCGGGGTGATGTGTTCAAAGGCTACGAAGTCGTCGCCATCGACGAAATAAGCGTCCAGCTCAAAGCCGTCAACGGCACCGCCGAACTGACCCTTTCCCTCTTCGATTAACCCCAAAAGCTCCCACAGTCCGGAAAACTTGCTGTTTTTAGTGGCAATAGGCTTCCCAAAGGTGTCTAACGCTCCAAGATACGATGGGAGCATAGAGATATGGGTGATGTCACCGTATTAAAAACCAGCCGTTTCAACGAGGCTGATATGCTGGCCGAAGCCCTGCGCGATGCAGGGATTCCTTACTATCAGGAAGCTGCCGGTATAGGCGGAGTTCGCTACGCCATGTTTCCCCTGCCCGAGCACGGTCCCGGACAGTTTTATCACGTCCTGGTACCAGAAGAAGCCGCCGAAAAAGCCCGCGCAGTCATGGAAAACCTGCCGCTCATGGCAGAAATTAACTGCGAAGATGTCGCTATGAGCCTCACCGACGAATCCTTGAACCGCCTCTTCATGGTCGTGATCGGCCTCGCCCTTGCCCTTGGCTGCTGGGGGATATTCGGCAAAGCCGTCGGTTCATATATCGGCTGATGATGCCCCTCTCTGCATGATGCAATCTTTTGTTCTCCCCACACCAACATCGGGGATTCATTGCTTTCAGCTTAACGTCTGAATAATAGGAGTAACCACGTGAAATTAATGCTTACTATATTAGTTCGTGAGGAATCATGGGATATCTAGAGACCCTTAACGGTCCGGCGGATCTTCGCAAGCTGTCGGTTGATGATCTTATAGTTTTGGCTGACGAAATCCGGCAGGTAATCTTATCCACGGTTTCTCAGAATTCAGCAGGCGGCCACCTCGCCTCCTCGCTGGGCGCTGTGGAACTCACCCTGGCCCTTCATTATGTCTACAACACCCCCGAAGACAAGATCATCTGGGACGTGGGGCACCAGGGATATCCTCACAAACTCATAACCGGCCGACACAAGAATTTTGACACCCTCCGCAAACGCGACGGCATCAGCGGATTCCTCCGCCGCAGCGAAAGCGAATATGACGTATTCGGAGCCGGACACGCCGGAACCTCCATCAGCGCCGCCCTCGGCATGGCCCAGGCTCGCGACGTCCTGAAAAAAGATTTCGATGTAGTCGCCGTCATCGGCGATGGCAGCATGACCTGCGGCCTCCCTTTCGAAGGCCTGAACAACGCCGGCCACGCCGGAAGCAACATGCTCGTCGTTCTCAACGACAACGAAATGTCTATCAGCGGCAACGTCGGTGCACTTCATAAATATTTCAACCAAATCGTTCAGTCCGCCCTCTATAATCGCAGCAAAGAAGAAGCCTACGAAATCGTGAAAAAAGCCCCCATGGGCGATCGCGTTCTCAATTTCATGCACAAGCTGGAAGAAAGCGCCAAAGGCCTCATCGTTCCCTCCCTCTTCTTTGAAGACCTCGGTTTCCGCTACTTCGGCCCCGTAGACGGCCATGATCTGGAAGAACTGATCGACTCCCTCCAGAAGGTAAAAGGCTTTAAAGGCCCAGTCCTGCTTCACGCCGCCACGCGCAAAGGCAAAGGCTACAAGCTGGCAGAAGGCGACGCCATCTTCTGGCATGCCCCGCCCAACTTTAACGTAGAAAGTGGCGAGTTCAAAAAGAGCTCAGCCCGCACCTATACCCATGTCTACGGAGACACCCTCGTAGACCTCGCCGAAAAAGACGAGCGCGTAGTAGCCATAACCGCCGCCATGGCAACCGGCACCGGCCTTGTTCCTTTCTCCGAGAAATTCCCCGACCGTTTCATCGACGTCGGTATTGCCGAAGGACACGCGGTCACCAGTGCCGCAGGCATGGCCATCGAAGGCGTGCGCCCGTTCGTAACCATTTATTCGACCTTCCTCCAACGCGGTTACGACAGCATCATGCATGACGTAGCTCTGCAAAAACTGCCTGTCATTTTTGCCATGGACCGCGCCGGTCTCGTCGGCTTTGACGGCCCCACCCACCACGGCCTTCTTGATATCGCCTACATGCGCATCATTCCAAACATGGTCGTTATGGCACCTAAAGACGAAGCAGAACTTCGCGACATGATGGTCACCGCCGTCGAATGCACCGATGCGCCCATCGCCTTCCGCTATCCTCGCGGCGGGGTAACCGGCGCAGACACCAGCGCCCCGGCCAAAGCCCTGCCCATTGGCAAAGGTGAAGTCATCCGCCACAGCAACGGCCCCGTCGCCATCCTCAGCTATGGCCATATCTTCGCCAACGTCATGAAGGCAGTCGAACTCCTCGCCGACGAAGGTCTGGACGTCGCCGTCATAAACGCCCGCTTCGTTAAACCGCTGGATATCGAACTCCTTCGTGAATGCGCCGAGCGTTACCCCGTCCTCGTCAGCGTTGAAGAAGGCACAAGAATCGGCGGCTTCGGCAGCGCCGTTAACGAAGCTTTCATCGAAAACAAGATCCAGAGCCAGTGCACCATCCTCGGTGTGCCGGATCTCTACATCGAACACGCTGACCAGGCCAGCCAGCAAGACGAAGCCGGACTCTCTCCTGAGAAAATCGCCGCAAGCGTGCGGGAAGCCGTCGCCGACTGGAAAGCCAAAACTTCGGTCGGCAAATTCCCATCCGCCCGTCCTGAAACCGCCGACGGTTACGCCGGCGGCGCTGCGCAGGAAACGTCCGTGGAAGCACAAAAAGCCTGATTTTCGCAGCTTCATCCGTGGGGATTCTTACTAGAAAGTATCAGCAGTTTTTATGATTTTATCAACCCTCCAAGGCCTCGTGGGCGTTGTGTTTGCCTTTTCAGTGGCAATCTTCGTTCATGAGCTGGGCCACTTCATGTTCGCCAAACTTTTCGGAGTTAAGGTAGACACCTTTTCCATCGGCTTCGGAAAAAAGCTCCTCACCTGGCGCCGCGGCGACACCGAATATTGCATCTCCGCAATACCCTTCGGTGGCTATGTCAAAATGGTCGGCACCCTCTCCAAAGAAATGGAAGAAGTCCTCGACGGAACCCAGCCGGCCACCCAGGAAGAGGTCCGCGATAATCTCATCGCCGCTAAAGAACTCTCCGCCCCCGGCTCTGTCACCCTCGCCGAAGGCATCCAGGATGAAATCAACGCCCTGCGCAACAAAGCCTATTGGAAGAAAATCCTCGTCTTCAGCGCAGGCTGCATAAACAATGTCCTCACCGCCATCCTCATCTATTTCCTCATGGCATGGATCGGCCATTACCGCCCCGCAGAACCTAACCCCGTCATCGGCCAGATCCAATACGTGTCAGAAGAACTCTCCCCCCTGCAGACCGAGGACGTCATCGTATCTGTTGCCGACGAACCCGTCGAAACTTACTACGACTTCCTCCGCTGGTTTGGTAACAAAGAAAATCGTGACGATTTTCCATCGGCCATCCCCGTCGTTCTTCTTAGAGACGGAACAACCATCACCGAAGAGCTGACCCATCAGCCCCCCGTCACACCCTCATTGCCCGAAGGCGAAATCCGCCAGGTAGGGGAGAAGGTCGTCAAAACTCCTACTGAGGCCCTCAACGCCGCCGCCGAACTTCTCGATAAAGAAAAACTGGCACCCGTAGAGATCGCTGTCGAAACTGCCGCCGGTGATACCACAACCGTGCTCGCCTCCCCGCTGGCGGCAACCGGTCCCTGGTGGCCAATCATCGCCATCCTTCCCGATTCCCCTGCCCGCATTGAACTGCTTCTGCCCAATCTTCCCGGTGAACGATCCGGACTGAAAGAAGGAGACGTTATTGTCTCCATCGACGGTGATCCCGTCCACTCCAGCGCCGACGCAATCCGCCTTCTCCGCAGCCGACCCGGCCACGTCGCCGATGTCGTTGTCGAACGCGAAGACCGCCGACAAGGCAAGCAGACCGCCAACATCAAACTGGAAGTTCGCCCCAATCCCGAAAACCCTGAAATCGGCCAGATCGGCGTCCTCTTCTCAGCCCAGCGCACCGAACTCGTCAAAAAACCCATGGGCGAAGCCTTCACCGGCGCATTCGCTCAGGCCTGGAACATGGTCAAAGCCTACGGGAGTGCCCTCAAGCGCATCCTCTCATCGAGCTTCCAGACCATCCGCGAAAATCTCGCCGGCCCCGTCGGCATCAGCGTGCAATTCTTCAAAATGGCCCAGTCCGGTTGGGCAAACTTCCTCATGACTTTCGCCTTGTTCAACATCATCCTTGCCCTCACAAACCTCTTGCCCCTCCCTGTTCTCGACGGCGGACACATACTTTTCGCCACCATCGAAGCCATCATCCGCCGCCCCCTCCCCGCAAAACTGATGATCGCCATCTACAATATCTTCACATTTCTCATAATAGGCCTCGCCCTCCTCATCACCTTCAACGACCTCATTATGAATTCCTGGCGCGTTTTCGGCCGCTAATCCTCATAGTAGAATCTCAGGTGTTGACCTGCGGGAATCTGTCCCGCAGGTTCTTTTTATGACCTTCGCACCCGACGAACCCTCTTCTGAGCCATCTGAGCGACCCTCCACCGTCCAGCCTCAGCCAGACCTCGAAATCCTCGTTCGAGCCCGCTACCCATTGCTCTACGTAGTCACCCCCGAAGAGGAACGCGCCCTGACCGAGCTCAATCGCATCGCAGGCACCCTCGGCAAAAAGCTTTACACCTGGAGTATCAGCAACGGCATGACCCGCTACCGCGTCGGCTTCGACATCCGCAACGAAGGCCGCCGCGACACCCGCGACCCCATCATCGCTCTCCGCGAAGTTACAACCTCTTCCGAAGCCGCAATCTTCGTCCTGCGCGACTTCCACGAATTCCTCACTAACAGTGAAGTAAAACGCCGCCTTCGCGATCTCGCCACATCCCTCCGGTCAACCCTCACCAGCGTCGTCATCCTCGCCCCCCTCCTCCGCCTGCCAGACGAACTTGAAAAAGACGTCACCGTCTTCGATTTCCCTCTCCCAGACCACAGCGCCCTCGACCAGATGCTCCACCAGATCGCCGACGACGTCCGCGAAAACCCCGACCTCTCCGTTGATCTTTCCGAAGAATCCCGGGAAGCCCTAATAGACGCCTCCATCGGCCTCACCCTTAATGAAGCCGAAAACGTCTTCGCCAAAACCCTCGTCGCCACCCAGCGCCTCTCCCGCGCCCAGGCACCCATGGTTTACTCCGAAAAGAAACAGGTCATCCGTAAAACCGGCCTCCTCGAATACATCGAAGTCGCAGAAACCCTCGAAAACGTCGGCGGCCTCGGAAACCTGAAAGACTGGCTCAGCCGCCGCCGCGTCGCAATGGACCCCCACGCCGCCGAATTCGGCCTCCCCGCCCCCCGCGGTCTCCTCCTTGTCGGAGTCCAGGGGTGCGGAAAAAGCCTCGCCGCCAAAGCCAGTGCCAACGCTCTCGGCTACCCCCTCGTCCGCCTCGACATTGGTAGACTCTTCAATAAAATGGTTGGCGAAACCGAAGGAAACGTCCGTCGCGCCCTCTCCATCGCCGAAGCCCTTGCCCCCGTAATTCTCTGGATCGACGAACTCGAAAAAGGTCTCAGCGGCACCGGCTCCAGCGACAGCACCGACGCCGGCACCACCGCCCGCCTCTTCGGCACAATCCTCACCTGGCTTCAGGAAAAAACCGCCCCCGTATTTGTCGTGGCCACCTCAAACGACATCGAAAAGCTGCCCCCCGAAGTCTTGCGCAAAGGCCGCTTCGACGAAATTTTCTTCGTCGACCTCCCCACCCATAATGAACGCAAACAAATCTTTGAAATCCATCTTTCCATCCGCCGCCGCGACCCCGCCCGCTTCGATCTCAACGCTCTCGCCGAAGCCTCCGAAGGATACAGCGGCGCCGAAATCGAACAAGCCATCATCGAATCCCTTTTCGCCGCCTACGGGCGCAAACCGGACATCGAAACCGAAGACGTCCTCACCGCCGTTCGCGGCATGATTCCGATCTCCGTCACCATGCGCCAGTCCATCCGCAACCGCCGAATGTGGGCTGTAGGCCGTACCGTCAATGCCAGCGAAGAAGCCAATACCCGCGAGTCCCTCGAAGAAGCCGACCCGATCGAACTGGAAAAAAGCGCCCTTTATATCGACTTTCTTAAAGCCACCCAAGCGACCGATCCCCAGGTTCACCTCGCCGCCCAGGCTTATCTCGGACAATTTCCCGGCCGTGAATCAGAAGTCGAGCGCCTCCGCCTTTACATGAACGAATACTCCCGCCTCACGGGTCGACTAAATAGCCTCACCTCATCAGAATAACACCGCGTCAACTTGCCTTGCTTGTCAAGTCAGCCGTCAATTTAATCTATCTGTCACTTTTTTGAAAATACAGTTGACCTAACTTCTCTAAAGACCCGAAGAATTGGGAAGTTTTCAATGCAACAGTCGCAGGACTGTGCGTATCCTTAGATTTGAGGTGGCCGTCAGGTGAAGACCTGCAAAGTACTAAACCTTGTCATTTTGTTGACACTAGCCGCAACCATGCTGGCTGGTTGTAAAAACAATCCGTTCCGGAAAAACGCCGACCCCGGCACCATGCACGGTGGGCAGTTTGGTACATTGCCTCCCCCAATCACCGGGCCGGGCGGGATCGAATCCAGCGTTCTACCTGAACCCATCCGTGGCCAGCAGGCCGTTGAAACCGGCGACCTGAAGCGCATCTATTACACTTTCGACAGTGCTTCCCTCCTAGAGCCAGCTAAAGCACAGCTCGAAGAAAACGCCGCCTGGCTCCGCGCAAATCCATACGCAACCATTCAGATAGAAGGCCACTGCGACAGTCGGGGCACCGCTGATTACAACTATGCCCTGGGTCAGCGCCGCGCTGATGCCGCCCGCGATTACCTGCTATCCCGCGGCATCGAAGGACACCGGATTCACACCATCAGCTATGGTGCCGATCGCCCCGATGATCCCGGGCACAGCGACCTGTCCCACGCTCGCAACCGCCGTGCGCAGTTCCTGATTTACCAGTAAAGTTTAGAACAAAGCTGTTCGTTTGCCGAGACCGGCGAATGCCTCCCATGAGGTGTTCGCCGGTTGTTTTTTATTAGAACTAATTCCTAATGATCCCCCGCTAGCCACTGAACACCTCAACCGTCAGCCACAGCCCGAATAACCGAATTACGGCACCAGTACAAATTTCCCTATGTGCCGACCCTTCTCCATTTCCGCATGAGCCGTCCGCACGTCATCCAATGCAAATTCCCTCGCAATCCGGATCTTATACGTGCCATCGTCTACGCCCTGAAGAATCTCTCTATATCCCTCCGCAACGGAATCCCCACCATGCATCAACAGATTCCCCAGCAACCAGCCATGGATAGAAGCATGTTTACGGATCAAAGGTCCCAGGTCCACCTTATCCGCCTTCTCCAGCAGGCCATAAATATGAATCGTCCCATATTGCGCCAGCGCCCGAATCTCCCGATCCAGGTACTGACCATTCCCCACCGCATCAAAAAACACATCAATCCCATGTCCGTCCGTAGCCTCCAGCACATTCTTGTGCCACGGCTGCATCGTCCGGTCATCGTTATGAGTCACAATAATCCTGTCAAATGCCGCCTCCGGCATTTCGTTTAGAATATCGACTTTGCGCTGGGTCGTAGATAACCCAATGGGAATTCCGCCATGAGCCTTAACAATTTGCGAAGCCGCCAGGCCCACGCTGCTGCTCGCCGCCGAAATCCCCACATACTGCCCCGGTTTTAGCTTTTGTTTCCAAATCAGGCACCCCCACGCCGTCAAAAAAGAAAGCCACAGCGTTCCCAAATGAGCATCCGCCAGATTGTCCGGCGCGAAGAAAATCTTATCCGACGTAGTTAAAAAATGCGTGCGATATGTCCCCGCCAGATGAGTCCCGTCGCCGCCGTCCACACTTCCGCCCGCCTCTTTTCTTCGCGGCGCATCCGCAGACAGCACAACCCGTTTATCCATCCATTCGCCCGCGTCCAGCCCTTCGCCCACGGCATCCACTATACCGCCCCCTTCCAGGCCCGGCGTAAATGGCGGATCCCCGCTTGTCAGCTTATACTCCCCGCGCCGCGCCATCAATTCCGCATGATTCATCCCGATGCTGGTCAGGCGCACGCGAATTTGCCCCGGTCCTGGCTCAGGCGTTTCGCTCTCGCGAATCTGGAGCTTGTCTACATCACCAAATTGCTCAACAACCACGGATTTCATAGACATATTTCCCCTTTGCCAGAACAATGGCCAGATTCATACTCGGCAGGAGCAGGCAAGCAAAGAACTTAGCGGTGATTGGTTTCCCGGGCCGGAGGACGCGCCGGTTGGCTTGATCGCCCACCGGAAGCCGCCGGAGTCGCTTCTTTAGCCTCAGCACCATTAGAAGCCGGAGCCGCCTCCCGTGGCTGCACCAGATTCTGGCTGCCCGTGCTCAATAAACCCGCAGGCCCGCCCGGCGTTGTGATCATACTCGCCACTGGATCCACCTCGAAATTCTCCTCGATAATGACCCGAGGCAGCGTCCGCGGATCGCTCGAATCACTCAGCGGCGTCAGCTCATTACGAACGTCAATGTCACCCGGAATGCTCTGAATGTTCACGCTAGCTTCGATCCCGCTCAAAGATTGCGGAGCCTCCTGGTGCGCACTCGGCGGAGGCGACAGCAACATCGTGTCCTCTTCATAATTGCTCAGATCCACCGTATTTGCCATCCCACTGAAATCCGGCAAAGGCGGAGGCGTGTAACCCAAATAATCGCCCTTCTCAAGCTGCGGACCCCGCGTAAACGATCCAAGATCCGAAATCGTAGCCGTCGGCGTCGTCAGGCGATCCTGCGGTTTCTCCGCCATCAGCACACCCTTATACTTCTGAGGGTTCGAAGGCGTTTCTTCAACAATAGTGGGCGTGATAAAAATCAGCAGGTTTCGGCGGCGGTTATCCTCAGGGTTACGCGTATAGCTGCCAAACAGAGCCGGGCCCACATAAGGAATACGGCTCAGCCCCGGAATACCACTGCGCGTTTCAGACTTCGCATCCGTCACCAGTCCACCGATCACCCGCGTCGCACCGCTAGGAACCCACATCGTGGTCTCCAGCGTCTGGTTTGTCTTACCCATACCAGTATACTGCTGTCCGCCAAAGATCTGTTCCACACGCAGCGGAGAACTGTTCTCCACCGTAATCTCCAGTTCCACCATGCCGCTGGCAGAAATCACCGGAATCACTTCCACAAACAAACCAACCTGCAAAAGCTGCTGCACCGGCTGAGACGGCGTCAGGTTTCCCTGGTTATTGTTGTATCCAATTGAGCCGCCCGTAAAGAATGGCACACTCTGACCCACGTCAAACGACGCAATTTTCTGATTCTGCACCAGCATACGGGGCTGCTGAAGAATACGCGTGCGAGAATCACTCATCGCCGCCTGCAATCTCACAAAAGCATGACGCGTCAACATCTGCGCATCAAGCCCCGTAGAACCCAGCGACACAACCGGGAATTCTTTCCGGAAATTGACAAAGCCTTCCGTGCCCGCAATAGGTCCGTCCTCTCCCGTGCTGGCCCCCGTCGGCACACCAGACACCAACCCGTCCGTCACCGCCCCCAGCAAATCACCCGAAAACGCATAATCCACGCTCCAGTTAAACCCATCCGAAAACTCTGTCTCAATAATTTCAAGCTGAAGCAGAATCTGCTGCACCGGCGCATCAAACGCTTCCAGGATCTTCTCTACCCGCTCCTGCACTTCCGGCAGATCACGAACGATCAGCTTCCCCTGGCGTATATTAAAATGGAAGTAAGCCTCAGGCGTCAGAATCTCCTCGATGGCAACTTCCAAGTCCTCCAGCTCCTCGCCCTCAACGCCCAGGTTGTTAATACTGTAAACCCGCATTTCCGGGCCAATATCAAGCGTCTCAACAAGCTGTTCCATCCGCTGGAGAATGTCGATACGATCACTCACGATAATCTGCCGCGTCCGGGCATCCACCTGGATGTCCGGCGATGCCGGGCTCTTAAGCGCAGCCAGCTTTTCCGCCACACTATCCACATCGGCATGCTCAATCGAATACACACGAGTATAAAACTGCACGTCAATCGTCTGCAACAGACGCTGAGCCAGCTCCAGAACCGGCACCAGGTCGGTCATAATAACCTTGTTAGAGCGCGGATCAAACGCCACCTTGCCGATACCCGGCGTCATCACCCCTTCCAAAGCTTTCGCGGCTTCCTCAGCAGTGATTTCCCGTGGCACAAAAACCTTCGGACGCACCAGGCGCGGCAACACCTCAGCCCGATATGTCTCCTGATCCCAGATTTCAAACGAACCCGGACGATCCGCCGGCTCATACAGGATCCAGTTCGGCTTGCTGTTCACGATCTGCGTCAACGCATCCCGCAACGGAATCGGGCGCGGGTTAATGTAAGTTACCCGTTCCCCGGCCGTATTTCCGCGAGCCGAAATGCTCACACCTGTCTGATCACTAAGCTGACCAATAACGCGCTCGACGGCCATATTGCTTGCGACCAGCGTGACGCCCTCAGCCGAACCCGTAGTCGGGCTGTCTGTAGCCGCTGCTGCCGTCGCCGCAGCTTCATCCGTGGCGCCTTCGCCTTCATCCTGGGCCATACCCACGCAAGCCAGCGAGGCCAGCGCTACTACAGCGAAGACTCTGCTGAAGCGAGCGAGCATGAAACCACGTTTTTGGAGCGCGCCTGCGCGCGTGACATTGTCCAAGGTTATCTTCATTTCTCCAGTGGTGGCTTGAGACATGCAGGAGGAACCAAGCGGTTGTCCAGTAGTTTTGAACGTCATTCGCGGATTTTCCTATTCTTTTTTCTCCGGGGCAGCCACCACCGGTTCAGTATCGAGATTAATCTTCCGCTCGGCTTTCGTATCTTCCAGGCTGAAGATGACTTCCGGGTTATACGGGTTGTCGCTTGAGATCTCTTTTAATGTAGCATTCTTCATAATCCCGTTCCCCACATCAACGGGTTTGCTGCTGCCCAGAGACATCTCCCAGATCGCCCCCTCAGCCTCTTCCGCGCTCAGGCGCACATCCTCAATCAGCGCCTTGCCGTTATACACACTCAACAGCCGCCACGGCCCCAGCGCCTGATTAATGTTCGGCGTTGGTGTCGGAGTCGGGGTTGGCGGTGGGGGAGTAGGCGTCGGCGTCAGCAGCGCACGGAATATATTACGTCTTCCAAACTGCCCCTCCGGCTCAGCCGAAGCCACCACCGTCCCCGTCGAATCATCATCCGCCCCATCCGTCCCATCATCATCGGCTTCGTCCGCATCTTCATCTTCATCGTCATCATCATCCGACGCAGCAGAACCATCCGCGGCATATTCCGTTTCCCGGCCCGGCGGACGCACAACTCCATCCTCGTCCACTTCACCATTCTCCCCGTCATCACCGTCCGCATTGTCAGAGCCACTAGTCCCCGATGACCCCGCAGCACCCCGCCCCCCAGAGCGATCACGGCCACCAGAAGCAGACGTCGTAACCCCCGGGACATCCAGTTCATCCAGCGTACGAGGCTGCTCTTCCGTACCATAAATCAGATAAACCAGCCCGCCGATAATCAACAGCAGCGCCAAGTTCAAAATCAATTCATAACGTTTCATCAGCGAGCACCTCCCCGGCTGAGCCGGCGAGTTCCGGGGCGCATCGGGCTGTCCAGTTCTTCCTCTTCAGCAATCTTAACAATACGACCAAGGTTCAGCTCCAGAGTAAGCTCTTCCTTGTCCAAGTCCGGATCCCGGTTAATCCGAGCCGTCTGAATCAGGTAACCCCGCTTATCAAACTCTTTCAGAAGCTCAGAAACCTTCGGCAAATCCGACCGCACCGTCAGTGGCAAATTAAGAAACTCATAACCAGACGCCCCCTGAATCTGAGCCGTCGACGGCGGTGAATACTGAGGAATTTCCCCAATCACATTCGCCACAAGATCAACCACTTCCTCGTTAAACTGTTCCCGGGGGTCCAACTCATATCCATCCTCATCCTCCAGGTCCTCCGGCTCCGCATTCTCATCCCGATATCCTTCAAACTGAGCCTCGACGCGCTTATAGCCCTCGTCAATATCCGCACCCTCCGCCAGCGTCTGCTGGTTCTCGGCATACTTCTGCTGCTCCGATTCCAGACGCTCATTCAACTGGTTATAATTATCCAACAGCGGACTAATACCAAAGCTCCACACCACAAAACCCAGCAGCAGAGTCACCGTAATCGTCAGCGTACGCTGATCCTTTTTACTCAAAGCCATTGTCGTCATCCCTCTCTGCGGCAGGTCTGCTGGAGCGTGCCGGCCTGCGCTCCGGTTTCGGGAAAGTGAAAGTCGCGCGCCACCCCGTCACCGTCGCCCCGCCCCGGCCGCGCAAAGGCCTGTTCGGCTCAATACCATTCGGGTCAAGCCCCGCCTCCGCAAAGAAACCCGTGTGACGCATATCACTCACAAACTGGTTCACAGCCGGCAGGTCCTTCGCATCGCCAGACATCTTCACGAAATCGCCACGCTTATAATCAAACTCCCGAATCGCCAGATTTTCCGGGATATAAGCCTTCTCGCTGATAATCCCAAGCACCGCAAGCGCCCCCCGGTCATCCTGCACGTTCTCACTGATAATCCGCAGGCGCTCCTTCTTCGTGCGAAGATCATCCACCCGAGCCTTGTCCGCCCGGTTCTGATCCAGAAGCTGATCCAGCAAGTCCTGCTTCCGCGCAAAAGTATCACTCAAATGCAGATATCCCAGCGCCAAAGCCACCAGCACCAGCACCCCCGTTACAATATAAGAAAGCTGCTGACGCTTCGCCGTCTGCTCTTCCGTATACGCGCCCGGCAAAAGATTAACATTCGCCGTCTTTGGCAGGTTCGAAAGCGGGCCACCAATGGCCACCGCATACGTCTCCCCCGCACCAGCCTCAACCTTCTTCGGCCCCGTAATAGGCGACCCCGCCACCAGCGGATCAAACACACTGGTTTCCACATGAAAATTGGCCTGGAAATACTCAGCCAAATGAGCCACCTGGGCCCCCTCACCGGAAATATAAATGTGGTCCACCATCGGCGTCGCAAACTCACGGCTCGCAAACTCAAACGTCCGCTTAATCTCCTGCAGCATTCGATTAAGCCACCCCGAAAACACCACCGCCGGTTTGTTTTCCGGAGCCGTCGCCACCGCCGGAGCAGGCGGATCAATAGCCGGAGCAGGCGGATCAACAATAGTAAATCCCGCCTCCGATTCATCCGGAAGCAAAGCCGCGTCCGTGCCGACACCACCGGCCCTGTCCGAGGTAAACGCCTCACCCGCTCCCATCGGTTCGCCCGGAGTCGGCGGCGGAGGCGGCGGCGCCACCACAGAAGGTTCCCGGAAATAAAGCTGAGGCTCCAGCGCATCCATTTTCGAAAGGTCAGAAAGCTGAGCCGGCTGGTTAACTTCTTCCAATTCCGCCAGCAGCTTGTTGACCCCCGTCGTGCTGCCCCTGGCAAACGAAACATTACCATTCGCCACAATAACAACGTCAGTCCCGTTTCGCCCCACGTTCACCAGCATCACCGTGCGATCCACCAAATCGCTCTGCCGCGCCACCGAAAAACTGTTAAACAGCGCCACGCTGGAAACTGTAATGCCCGTAATCCGCAACCCGGCATTCACACAAATATCCAGGTACTCCTTGGCGATCGGCAAATCCACCGCCGCCAAAAGCACTGTGCTGCCCTGCGACCCGTTCTTCGACTGCACATGATAACCGATGATATGCCGTTCCGCATTAAACGGAATATGACGCTCTGCTTCAAACCGCGCCATGCCCGCAATTTCATCATCTACGGTGCTCGGCAAATTCGCCGCCCGCACCATAACGAAATTTTTCGGAATCACCAGCGTCGCCTGCTTCACACTGATTCGCTGCGCTTTCAGATGATCACGCAACGCCTTCGATCGCTCGGCAACACGAAGATCCAGCTCCTCCGGACGCGTCAGGTCAAACCGCGACATGGACTTAACCGTAGCTCGCCCGCCGCGGCCAGTGTCCACCACCGCCACCTTACATTCACTCTCAGTAAACTCCAGGGATATTACAGGGGGCATTCGCTCACCTCTCTACCGGGATGAGCCCCAGGCGTATGATCAGATTTTCTCAGATTTAGGTTCAGGTTTATCATCATAAATTTTCTTTTACTCGATCCACTGTAACACCCGGATAGCCGGCACACGGATGTAATTATCGTCAGGACGCTCATTGTTCCCGCCGCTTCTGCGATCCCGGGTACGACGTCGGCGGCTGTCAACACCTCTCTCGCGATTCGAAGCCAGGCGCGCATCGTCCGGGTTATAAACTTCCAGCTTCCGCTGAACCACCGCCTCCACAGAACGCTCAGCGTTTCGCGTGCGGCCAATACCCGTAATACGGAAAGTCTCCGACCGAAACGCCAGTTGCACACCCAGCGACTGCAAATTGTTCAGCGCCTCCACGTCCACCCCCGGCACTTGCTGCACATCCGCGATACTCTTAAAAGCCGTATCTGGATCAGGCGCCCGGTTTGACGTATCCCCCCGAAAATCCGCAATGGCCTCCGCCGCAGCCTTCGCCTGTTCGATAGACGCAAAATCCGTCGCCGCGTGAATCAAAATCGTCATCACATCCACCGATGCCGTATTAATATTAACCCGGCCATTACCCTCCGGGAGAACCGTCACAATATCCTTAATCGGAAGCGGTTCCCGGTTACGACGCCGATTCCGTTGCCTCGATTGACGCGTCGTCCGACCCTGCGCCACAGAGTCACGAATTCTCAACTGCTGCTCCTCATGCTCCTCGGGATCATATCCCAGAAAAAGCTCCGGAAACTGATTGATGCCATAAACATCCAGCAGTTGATCCACCGTGAAATACCGCTCATTCGGCGTCCGGTAAATAAGCTGATCAGCAGCCATCTCCCCCCGAATCCGCTGACCCATCAGACCACTGAAATACTCATTCTCATAAGTCCCCGGCTCCATCCCCGACATATCATCCTGGTCACGATAATCAATAATCGCATGACCCACTTCATCCGAATCCGGCTCCTCAAAACCATAATATTCCATCATAGCCTTCATCACTTTGAAGTTCGCATGATTCAACGGAATCCGGCCTTCCTCATCTTCAATCGAAAGCTCATACGTACGCTCCGGATGATCCTTATCCACCTGCACAATCCGCTCGCTGTCGCGAACATCCCGCATCGCCCACACGTCGCTGAAAGCATCCACCATCTGGTTCGGGTTTTCATTATAATCAATAATCAGATCATTTTGCAGATGAGTCATCCCCACCGCAATAGCGCTCTTCGCCAGGTTCTGCGCCAGGAATTGCTCCCGCTGAAGCATGGCCAGCTTCGATCCCACCTGAACATCAAACGCCAGCGACGACGCCACCACACCAAGCACCACGATGATCCACAGCGTCACCACCAGGACAACCGCCCGCCCGCGCCCCTTAACGCCGCCCTCACCACCACGCAACCACTGTCCGGTCCGCACCAGTAAGCCCATCGCCACCACATCACTCTTTTTCCGGAAGCGCTGCAAAACAGAATCTGACGAAAACTTAGCCATCAGTCTCGACTCCTCCGTTCCCCGGAATTGCTGCCAGAAGAAGAATTCTCACTGCTGCGCTCGCTCGGCCGCCGGGAACGGCTGTTGGCCCGCGCCCCTCGAAGCTGATCTTCCTCATCTTCCGGCGTATACGTCTCCATCGCGTACTTGTGGTTCAATACGATCGTCTGCTTATAAGTCCGATGATTGTCCGGCCTTTCAGGATCATTCGCAAATTTAAACGTAAGCTCAATCCAGCCCGGAAGGTCATCCGACCTCATCTGCTGCTCCTGCTGCTGCAGAGTCTGCTGCAAAGCCGCCCCCGCTCCCTCCGACTGCACATCGCCAGAGCGATTGGAACCAAGCGTACTCAGAACATCGTCATCTTCCTCCGGCATCGGATTTCGATACACAGCCGCACTGCTGTCCCACGAATCCGCCATCTCCCAGCGCTCTTCATGGTAATAGCCATACTTAAGGTCAAACCCAACGCAATTGTCCGCCAGCTTCTCCACCCGAGGATCATTCAGTTTCGGAAGGACATACCCCTCCTCATCCGCCTCCGGCGTCGTCACGTCATCCACCGCCCGGTAAAACTTCCCGTCGATCACATAATAAGTCACCCGCGCCAGGCCCCACATCGACGTCGGGTTCTCCGGCGAATAAGGAATAATACGCACCAGCGAAAGCTGATCAATATCCCCGTTATCCATTCCCGTAAACGACAGATCCACCGGCGGGCCCAAATCAGGCAGGTTTTCATCAATCACATCCTGCCGGCCAGACCCTCTGCGCGCATTGGCATTCTGCTCGTCCAGAAGCGCTTCCTGCTGACGCCGCGCCACGTTATACTGCGACTCCGGCTTGTAATAAATATTACGAAGATCCTGGGCCACCTGGTTAATGGCATAGCGCCCAAGCTGCTGCTGATCCGCATGTTCCGTCGCCATCGTAAACGCCTGCATCCCCGTCCGGAAAGAAGCAAAAAGCGACGTAACCAAAATGGCGAAAATCACCATCGCCACCAGGATTTCAATAAGAGTAAACGCCCTCTTTGGCCCCATCCTTGCAAAAATCATCACATGCCCTCCGATGCGGAGAACAACTCATTACGCAGCTTCGACTCATAGCTGAACCGCTCAATCGGCTGCAAAACCAAATATGCATCAATCGGCGTGCTGATCCGGCCCCGCTGATCATTATGCTTAATCTGCATCCGTGTAATCTGCAGCTCCCGCAAATTCGTCGGCCTGGTCTGAGTCTTGATTCGATACCTCAGTCGTTGCCGTTCGATCTCCGCCTCAAAGCTGAAATTCGGAGCCCCTTCCAGCTCAAAATCCCCCGTCACTTTCCCGCTCGAAGGCGGCTCCGCCTCCAGCGTCTGCAGAATCGTCTCTCCCAGCACCGTCGCCTGCGTGGTAATGTCGTTCTTCCTCACCGCCGCAATAGACAGCGTAAACGACCGCATCATAGTAGCCAGGGCAATCCCCAAGATCACCATCGAAACAATAATCTCCAGAAGCACAAACCCCCCGCTGCGCCTGCTGGCCGGCATTCTCGCTCTGGATGAGAACACATTAACCATCACCACGTCCCCGTCCCCGGCATCATATTCTCATAATAATTATCCGGCAGAGGATGGCGCATAGCCTGCTGCTCCGCCACCGTTTCCAAATCCGCCTTGGTAATCTCAATCAGCCCCGTCGATTTCAAAACCTCCAGCGTATAGCGTGTCTCCCCCTTAATATTTTTCAAAGCAATCAGCGTCGGAGAAGCCGTTCCATCCGGATAAAAATCAATAGCGATAGTGCCGCCCTTCAGAATGTTCTTCTCCACGGCATTCACCGCCTCAAAAGCCACATTTTTCTCCAGCTCCCGCCGCCGCTCCATCGTCGTTTTCAGCTTTTCCGAATTCCGCTTGCTATCAGCAGGATTGCGCAGATCCAGCCAGTATTCGTGCTTCTCCGTATCAAGAAACACCTGCGTCGTCCGCGCGTTAAACACCGCCTCCGTCCGCGCATACTTCATCAGGTTGGTAAGCTCACGCACCGAAGCCCGCAGCCGGTTGTTCTCGTTCACCCCGCTCAAACTCGGAATCGTAAACGTAAACAGCGCCGCAACAATCACCACCACCACCATGATCTCAATCAGCGTGAATCCCCTCGCGTCAGCCCCACGCAGGATCCTACCTGTAGCCATCAAAGTCCGCCGCCGCCGGCGGCTATGTCCCCTCTGCCAGGTCAAAACTGTTTCGTCCCCTTACTGCCCCGGGTCGATGGAGAAGATGGGTAGCAACATGCTGATAACAACAAAGCCCACCACCAGGCCCATAAATAGAATAATCAGTGGCTCCAGCAGGCTCGTCAACGTCTTCACCGCCCGGTCCACTTCCGTATCGTAACTCTTCGCCACCTTAATCAGAACCGCGTCCAGGCGGCCCGTCTCCTCACCGATAGCCATCATATTAACCACCACCGGCGGAAAAACCGTACTCTTTTTCAGCGGCGCCGCAACCCCCTCACCCTGCGTCACATTCTCCGGAATCGTCGCCACTTCATCCGCCACGATCTGGTTCGTCAAAACACCATGTGTGATATCCAGCGCCGGCAAAATCGAAACACCATTGTGCAAAAGACTTCCCAACGTACGCGCAAAGTTGGCGATCTCCTTCTTAACAATCATATCACCCAGCACCGGCACCTTAACCAGGAAACCGTCCATCGCCCGCTTGCCCTCTTTAGTCTTTAGCGTGCGCATGAAAATCACCACACCAATAACAATGGCAGCCCCCACAACATACCAGTAGTTCTGCAAAAACAAACTCGTACGCATCAGGATAACAGTCGTCGTCGGAAGCTCCTGATCCAGGTCCTCATAAATCTTCATGATCTTCGGCATCACGACCGTCATCAACACGACCACCGCCCCCAGCCCCGCTACCACCATAACCACCGGATAGGCCAGCGCGCTCTTAATCTTAGAGCGCGTCTCCGCCTCAGCCTCCGCAAAATCCGCCAGACGCTGAAGCACCTGATCCAGCAATCCGCCCGCCTCACCAGCCTTCACCATCGCCACAAAAAGCTTATTAAAAACCTTCGGGTGCCGCGACATAGCCCCCGCCAGCGAGTCACCCCCGGAGACGTCCTGCGTCACCTGCTGAATGATACTCTGCAACGTCGGGTTTGGCGTCTGATTCTGGATAACCGTCAGCGCCTTCACCAGCGGAATCCCCGAGCTCAGAAGATCCGCAAGCTGCCGGTTAAACGTAGCCATGTCGTGGATCTTCACACGCTTCTGCTTCACACTGGAAGACTGCGCAGACGCCCCCTCGGCAGACTTGGAGTCATGCACCGCAACAGGGAAATACCCCATCGCCTGAAGGCGACTGATCACATTGCTGGTCGAATCACCTTCCAGGGTTCCGGTTACCAACTGCCCAGAGGCGTCTTTCGCTTTATACGTAAACTGTGGCACTTATCCCCAAACTCCCAAAATAACTAATTAATGAACGGTCCCGCCGCACGCTTTAACACACCATCGCCCATCATGCGACCTCATTAAACTCATCCTCCATGGTCACACGCATCACTTCGTCAATGGTCGTGATTCCCTGCTTAACCTTAATAAAACCATCCTCACGAATTGTGCGAAGACCATCCGCAATGGCCTGCTTTTTCAGCACGTTAGCCGGCTTACTGTCCACAATCAGAGCCTTCAGATTCTCCGTAATCTTCACAATCTCATAAATAGCTGTCCGGCCCCGGAAACCCGTGAAGCGACACTTCTCGCAACCCACCGGCCGCATAAACGTCGCACCCGTCACGTCCAGCCGCTGAGACGCCAACCGGCGCAACGTCTCCTCGTTCGGCTCAAACTGCTCCCTACAATGCGTACACAACACACGAACCAAACGCTGAGCAATCAGCCCCTCCACCGACGACGCAATCAGAAACGGCTCAATACCCATGTCCAGCAACCGGCTTACCGCGCCGCAAGCATCGTTCGTATGTAGCGTTGAAAACACCATGTGACCCGTCAGAGCCGCCTGAATAGCCGTCTGCGCCGTCTCCGCATCACGGGTTTCACCCACCATGATTACGTCCGGATCCTGTCGCAAAAAGCTCCGCAACACGTTCTTAAACGTCAGGTCAATATGCTCCTGCACCTGCACCTGCGTCACCCCCGGAATCCGGTACTCAATCGGGTCTTCCACCGTCAGGATCTTTTTGTCCGTCTTGTTAATCGTCGAAAGAGACGCATAAAGCGTAGTCGACTTACCAGAACCCGTCGGCCCCGTTACGAAAAGAATTCCGTGAGGCTTCTCAATCATAGTGGCCATCAAACCCAGGTTATGAGGATCAAGACCCAGCCGCTCCAGACTTACCAGCTCCGACTCCCGACTCAAAATACGGATAGCAATCGACTCACCATAAGGCGTCGGCACCGTACTCACGCGCAAGTCATAATCCTTATCACCCGCGCGAATCTTAATCTTACCATCCTGCGGCAGACGACGCTCCGCAATGTTCAAATCCGCCATAATCTTCACACGGGAAATAATGGCACTCTGAAACCGCTTGATGCTCGGCGGAATCGCCGCCTCATAAAGCATACCGTCAATACGATACCGAACCCGCAACTCCTGCTCCAGCGGTTCCACATGGATATCCGTCGCCCGGTCGTTCATCGCCTCATTAATAATCTGGTTCACAAAGCGGACAATCGACGCATCTTCCGCCATCTCGTCGATGTTCTCAACGCCCCGCTCCACATCCACCGGGTTGCCATCATCCGCAGAGTCCTCAATAAGACCCTCCACCGTCGCCGCGCCGATACCATAATAACGCTTAATCGCATCATCGATATCCTTCTTCGTCGCCACCATCGGCTCGATTTCCATCTTAAGAAGAAAGCGCAAATCATCCAGCATGTGAATGTTCAGTGGATCAACAACAGCCACCCGCAAAGAGCCATTAACCTGCTCCAGCGGCACAAGATTATAATGGTTAACCAGCTTCGCAGGAATCTTGTCAAGAATCGGCTTCTCGATCTGCCGGTCACCCAGACGAACAAACGGCATCTGCAACTGCTCGGCAAGAGCCCGCTGCACATCCTCATCACTGGTCAAACCCATCCGAACAAGCACCGTAGCCAGGCGATCTCCCGACTTATTGTGCTCCCGAATCGCCTGCTCCAGGTTATCCGCATCCAGTTTGCCCTGGCTTACCAGCACCTGACCCAGTTGCTGCTCCTGCGTGAACATCATCATTTAAGTTTACCCCTGTTCCATCAACACTTTGTCATCGGCGACAACCCATTATCCACAAAGGGAAAATAGACCATCGCACGCAAGACAAATAGTACCGCAGTATAGGCATCAAAGCCCGTGCCACATAACCCCAAAGGCCCTCTCTTCGTGTCGTACCAAAAGGTACACCGCGTCAAGATGTCTAAAGACCTCGCTTCATTGACTTTACCCTAAGTCGCAGCCCGCTTTTTCATACCATCATTCCCCAAATAATGCCTCCGACTACCCACCAACGGCAATCGCGAAAATACGGTCCAAGCGAGGAAATACGGTACGCCGCCACCCCCCCGTCATACTCCCACACTCACCTCCGCCCAATTTGATTTCCAGAAAAAGCTCCATGGCACACCCATTGCTCTGACCAAAGCCAGTACTGCAAAAATTTCGCAGCATTAGATTTTTCACTAACACTCACAAACAAGGAGATACACCATGTCGCAATACAGAGACTCCATGGGCAATGCCGCTGATGACATGAAAGGTCGCGTCCGCGAAGGTATGGACAGCGCCCGCCATGCAGCAACAGACGCGCGCGATTTCGTAAGCGAAAAATACGAAGAAGCAAGAGAGCGCCTACACCGCCTCGGCGACGAAGCGCATGATCGCTTTGACCACCTGCGTGAAACGGATTACGAAGAGGTATGGGATAACGTAAAGCAAACCGTACGGGAAAACCCCGGTCCCGCCCTGCTGATCGCCGGAGCTGTCGGATTGGCCATCGGCGCCATGATCGCCGGCACAGGCGCATCCCGTCGCCGGTTTTAATGCCAACTTAAAGGCGCAGGTGCCGCCCCTCGGGCCTGCCTGCGCCTTTTTCTATCCTTTCGGGAGCTTATCCAGATGAGTATCTACAGAAATGTCCAGTCCCTGGAAAATCAAGAAGCCGCTGCTAATCAGTGCGATATCCCCCCCACACCAGAGCGCTTACATCTAAAGGAAGAACGCAGCATAAGTGACGTCTTCAGCTATCTCGGGGATTTGTTTAGCCGGTTGACGTCAGACCTCGGCGAACTGTTCAACCTCCACATGGACCTGCTCAAAGCAGAAGTCCGGGATACGGCTAAAACCCTCGTGAGAGACAGCGCCCTGATAATCGCCGCGGCAGTGTTAGGCTGGTTTGCCTTCGCAGGAATCACCTTGGCCCTCATCGCCTTCGTAAGCCACCTCCTTCCCATCGAAGCCGTCCACCTGTCCCTTGCAACCGGGGCCGCCATCGTAGGTGTGCTGTATGCCATAATCGCCGGCGCACTCGCCATGGCTGGCATCAAACATCTGCAGAAAGCTAACCTCGCTCCTGACCGCACCATCCAGGAAATCAAACGCGATAAAGAAGCGGTGAAGGAAATGAAATAATGCCTGATTCTAACGGAACACACAAAAGCAAAGAACGGCTCCAACAACAAGTGGAAGCCAAACGCGATGAAATCGTTAACACAGTAGATGAAATCCGCCTCACACTGACCGAGGAAATGCGCGAGCGCAAAGAAGAGATGCGCGAACGCATGGACTGGCGCTACTACGTCAAGCAAAGACCTGCCATTTGCGTCGGCGGCGCAGTCATCGTTGGTCTGGTCGTCGGAAAAATGCTGACAGACCGCATCGTTGATGGATTTCGCCACGAAGACCCTCCCCACTGGGACGACCGCATGAAAGAAACAGCGCGCGACTACGCTCATCGGACCAGCCAGAAGCTGGACGAATGGTCCGGTCGCGCTCAGGGTGAACCCCGCTGGAAAGCCCGCAGTCGGTCCATGATGGCCGGAAGCGGTAACCTCATCATGCGGGAAGCCATGAAAGCGGCCCAGCGCATGGTAATGCCAGCCATCCTCGCCGCGGTCACCGGAAAAGTTACCGCCAAAAACCAAGCCCAGTCTGAAATGGAAAAAAACGGAGTCAAACCCCCTCAAGGAGCCGGACAACGTCCCGGACCCGGACCAATGCCTAACCCAGGCTCTTACTACGACACCAAACGGCCCTGATAACGGCGACTACCCCAAATGGATAAAAAGAAGGCGGCCCATCGGCCGCCTTCTTTTTCGTATAATCATTCCTACACAAACAGAAATTAATCCGTCGGCGCATCCCACTCGCCACCAGCCAGCGCGTCAGAAATACTAAGAACCTTATAAGGCGTCTGGCTGCCGTCCGGATGGCGGATAATAACTTCTTCACCAGCCTTCTTCCCGATAAACTGCGACATGAAAGGAGACTGGTAAGAAATAATGTTTTTATCCGGATCCGTCTCGAACAATCCGAGCACAGTATAAGTTTCCGTCACATTCTTCTTAAGGTTCTCCGCTTCAAAACTTACCCCGAAATTGATAGCACTCGTAATAACCTTCGAAGGCTCAAAAACACGCGCAGTCTGAAGCTGCTGCTGAAGCTGAAGGCTGGCCTGCATCAACAGTTTCTGCTGCTCTTTCGCATAAATATAACCAGCGTTCTCCTTAAGGTCGCCCTCACTGCGGGCCTTTTCAATTTCCTGGGAGTTCTCCGGAATCTTAACCGTATTCAACTCTTCCAGTTCGCGGAATTTAAACTCTCGTGCTTTCGGCGTGCAATAATGGAGACCACCGCCCTCATCCGCAACCGCCGCCGATGTAGCACCCGCAGACGGCGCCGCCTGCTCCTCTTCCAATTCGCGACGCGTAAGAACCACCTGCCGCTCCGCCGCATACTTGTATGCGCCAGGCAGACCCGGGTGCGTCTGCAACGTCCGGCGAAACCGCCGCGCAGTATCCAGGTCCATCTGTTCCACCGCCTGGCACATCATCGCAAAACCCTTGTTTTCAAGCTGCGACTTCACCCGGCTCAGAAGCAGTTTCGCCGTGGCCTGCGTCTGACGATCTACCGAAGGGTGATCAATCATTTTCTCCCAGGAATCAATATTGTCCAGAAGCTCCGGCACGATCTGCTCCATGGGGAAATAACCCTTAAGCGCCGGCCAGTTATTGTCGCCGACCTGCTTCAAAACCCACAGATACGTCTGAGGATTATTAAGAGGACGAGCCATCAGAGCCTGAACCGCATGGATAGCAATATCCTTGTGCTGTTCCGGATCAAGCAAACGCCAGATGGACTGAGCAAGCTTCGAAGACGCCCGTGGAAAAATCTGCGCCGCCCGCTCATACCCGGCCTCACCATCCCGCTCAAGAAGCGCCCGAAGGAGATCAGCCGCGTGCTCTTCACTCTCCATGCTGGTCAG
Organism: uncultured Candidatus Sumerlaeota bacterium; assembly: GCA_964444305.1. GTDB lineage: Bacteria > Sumerlaeota > Sumerlaeia > Sumerlaeales > Sumerlaeaceae > JAKFFN01. The sequence continues at coordinate 4,736 of CAYUGQ010000008.1, read as the reverse complement.
CGGAGCATAGCTGTCATCAATCCATTCAAGCGCTTCATCCGGTCCCGGAATGCCAGTCGAACCAACCTCCCCACCGCCCAGGATAGCCAGGTCACGCACCAGGTAAACCAACTGAAGCCGCTGAGCCGTCGAGAGAGACGACTTGTTACGCGAATAATCATCCGCCAGAGAGCGAATCATCCGCTCCAGCAACTCAGGGCTTGGTTTAGCCGAGTCAGCCGCTTTCTCCAGCTTCTGAGTCGCTGCGATTTTCTCCGCAAGATCACTTTCAGGGCTGAAAAAGAGATCCTGAACCTCTTCTTCAAAAGTCTTCGGTTTGCTGCGAAGGGTAATCTCTGCGTGAGCCCCCCCCTTGTTAAAGTCGATAACCGGATCCATTTTCATCGCCGCCCGCGCCCGGGTCCACCAGTTGTTCCAGCGGCTCTCAGTAAAGACGCCATCCAGCAGCAAAGTTTTCATTTCGCCCTGCTTGATCCGACCCTTAAAGCTTTCCAATATCAGCCTAACCAACGCCGCCGGATCTTCCTCGCCCATAGCCGTAAGCTCAGCCGGCTCCGTAGCGCGCCGGGATAGAAAATGGCCCGGAGCCAGATATGTCAGGAAGTCCCGCACCCCCGCCAGCGTAAGCACCCGGTTCTTTTCATTCTGGAAATCAATGGTAACCTTACCCGTATCCAGATTGAGTTCCTGGACAACACCCACACCCCAGGTGGCATGTTGATAAGTGCGGCCCGGAGACAGGCGCAAAAGCGCGCGAAAACGTTTCAAACCCTGATCAAGAGGCGCACCTTCTTCTAGCCGGCTCACCCGCAAAATCTCAGGCCCGTTCGGGTGATCTGTATATTTGTCCGTAAGCGCCAAAATGATGCCCTGACGAAAAGTGTCATTGTCGGGATAATGCGACGCGGCAGCCGTAACAGTACGGATGATAGTCTGCCAGTCTTCCCGCTCCTCAGCGGCACGCACCAACTGCACAAGCAGCTCCAGCATCGCCGCCGGATCATACGTCGTAGCCCGGGCGCGCAACAACTGGTTATAGAAATCCTGATCTGCAGGTGGATCCGCAATGACATCATTCCATACCTCCAGCAGATCGGCCGCATCACCATGCTTGGCCATATTAATCACCCTGTCCCGCAGGGATTCTGCTGACGTATTGTCGGTTGCCAGATCAGACACTATCTTCTCCAATTGTCAAAAAAGTTGCATACCCGCAAAAGCGAGGCACTGCACAGCACTTGGCTGCCATAACCCATACTAATAGTTATAGCAGAGTAACTGCGTTCAGATAATTTTCATTCAACTGACCAGCAGAGACCACCCGGCACCAGCCACAGCAAACCGCCGAAGCCAGACAGGCGGTCGACGGGAATATCCTTCGGTTTACGTGGCACAGAGATAGTATGACTAACGAGACCTTTACGACCATTTACTTTATCCGGCATGGCCAAACCGTATGGAATGCCGAAGGACGCTGGCAGGGGTGGCAAGACAGCCCCCTCACGAAAAAAGGGGAACAGCAGGCCGCCGCAGCCGCCGAAGAACTCGTAGACCTTGGCATCACCCACATCTACGCCTCAGACGCCGGCCGCGCCAAAAAGACAGCAGAAATAATCGGCGACCGCCTCACACTAAAGCCCTCCCTGGTCAGTGAGCTTCGAGAGCGCTTTTACGGAGACTTTGAAGGTCAGACAACACAAGAAATAAGCGATCAGTTCCCCGGCACAATGTTTGATGAATCCCGTGACCGGCGAGATACATGGCGCCCCCCAGGCGGAGAGACACTCGTCGAAGTCGGCGCCCGAGTCCTCACCTTCATTCGCCAGGCAGCCGTAAAACATCCCGGAGGCACCATCGCCGCAGTAACTCATGCCGGAGTCCTCCGCGTGCTCGACGGACTTTCCTGTGGCCAGCCCCTCGACGAAATTTGGGACCGCGTACCCCCCAACTGCGCCATTTTTGGATTAAAAGTTAACTCGGCGGGAAACGTAAACGTCGCACGTCATTTTTGCCTCGTGCCCGAATCGGAACAGTCCTGACAATTTTTCGCTCTGTCCTTGACCGTTTCTGAAAGTTCATCGGTATAACAGTACCACATCAATGTAAGAAAGGCATGGAACATGTCTGTCGATCAAAGTCCGGAAGCAGTACAGGCCGACGCCCCCGAGGTGTATGAGCAGGATAGTGGCCGCATCACCATTAATAATGACGTGATTGCTTTTATCGCAACCATCGAAATGGTGAAGCTGGACGGCGTTTATACGTTGAGTGGGCGAAGCAATTTCAGCGATTACGACGGCGCCCGCAGCAAAGACGTCGAAAAAGGCGTCGCCGTGAAAATCGATAATAACCGCTGCACCGTCGCCCTGGACGTTAACATCAAATACGGCGTGAACGTCTACGACACAGCCCGGCGACTTCAGCGGGCTATCAAAAACGCCATCGAAAACTACACCGGAATGGTAGTTGACCGCGTAGACGTCACCATTCAGGGTATGATCAATGAGTCAAGCGTCCCCCCGGTTTCCGGCAAGCCCTGACAGCCTGCGGAATAGTTTTTGCAAAACCATCAGTGACTTTGACTTCAATATGTTTTACGGGATTTGACCTGCCATGCTGATTTTACGCAACTTTCTCATAACCATCCTTCTTCTCATGCTGGCGGCAATCAGCGTCGTCGGGATTATGGTGGAATTCCCACAGATTATGCAGTGGACCCCGGATCGCATCAACGAGCTCGGACGCAGCGTAGTCCGCGTCATGCGCCCCGGAATGCTACTCTTCTTTGTATGGTGGTTCATTCTCATCGCAAGCCTTCTTGTCTTCTTCCTCACCGTAGGCCGGTCCCGCCGTCGCATGAAAATTGAAGTCCAGATGGGTGGCGGCCGCGTTGTAATCATGGATGCCGCCATTAAAAAATACATCCGCAGTGCCTTAAGCGAAATCGATGACGTCCACGTAAAGAAAATCGAACTCCGAGAGCATCGCAACCAGGTAACAACCGACATTTACGCAGACGTCCGAACCAAAGACAGCCTCCCCGTCCTCGAGCGCCGGATTATTACCCGCGTCCGGACCGCCCTCGCCGAAGACCTTGGCATTACAAATCTTGGTGACGTCCACGTCTTTATCAAGAATTTTGAGGTGACAGGCCGCCCCATCACGCCGGCTCCGGCACCGGCTGACCAACCGGAAGACTCTAACCTCTCTCCGGAGTCTCAATTTAACACTGGCGAAATCGAAGATGAAACAGCAGTCCGACCTGAACCCCATGATGCAGAGACAACATCACTGGTGACCCCTGCCGACTCTCTTGAGCACGAAGCTCCAACACCCTCCGCCGATATCGAACCAGTCATCGGCGGCGAATCCGCCACTGATGCAGAGCATCATATTGATACAAACCGCTCACCCATGGATCAGGCAGAACAAAGCATCGCTCTTTCCGATACGGAAATCCCCGGCGATACCGAACGCCTTACCCCGGCCGATGATGAAATATCTCTGGTCGAGTCCCGTGATGATGCCCCTGTCGTCACCGAAACCTCCGCAGCCGAACCCATAGATTTTGATATCAACGCCGCGCTCGCCCAAGACCCGGACGCGCCTCCCGCCGACAGCGACATTGCCGACCACAAAGACCTGGACGACCACGATTTGCCATGGGAGCGGAAAATTCGCGACGGAGAAAACGATGACAGCCCCGGAGGCAATCGAAATCTGTGAGCTTGCCCCCGCCTCAGGCGCACACATTAGAAGAAATCTCCGCCGCACTCCGTGAAAAGCGCTCAGGAGAAAAACCACCCACTGTAGTTTTCACCAACGGCGTATTCGATCTGCCCCATCCCGGCCACGTCCAAAGCCTCCGCGACGCAAAGACCCTCGGAGATATACTCATAGTAGCTATTAACAGCGACGATTCCGTCCGTCGACTCAAAGGCCCAAACCGCCCCATTATTTCCGAAAAAGAGCGCGCAAAAATTTTGGCATCCTTTGAGATGGTAGATTTTGTAGTCATTTTCAGCGAAGATACCCCTTTGAAAGTCGTACAGGCGTTGAAGCCTGACGTGATTGCCAAAGGCGAAGAGTATCGCGGCCGTGAAGTTGTTGGTTCAGATACAGTAAAAGCCGCTGGTGGCCGCGTGAGTCTGCTTCCCATGAAACACAATTTGAGCACCACCGCTGTTGTAGACCGCATAGTGAAAGCGCATCAACAGGCCCGATAACAGGCTATTTAAGAGGATACAGGATGACGACGGAAATCGAAGGTTTTGATATTGGTGACAAGGTAAAGCACCCGAAGTTTGGCACCGGGACGATCGTGTTTCGTACCGGTGAGGGTGATAAACAAAAAGTTACCGTCAAATTTGGCAGCGAAGTGGGCGAAAAGAAACTACTAGCCAGCCTGGCCAAACTGAAACTAATCTCTGAGCGGCCGACTCTGCAGGCCGAACAGCCCGTCGAGGCCGTCCCTGGACGTAGCCGCCTTGGCAAAGAAGCGGCCGATGACGACGATGAAGAAGAAGAAGTAGAAGAAGTCGAAGCCGACGACGAAGAAGAAGTCGAAGACGATGACGCCGACGTCGAAGCTGACGATGAAGAAGTTGTAGAAGATGACGAAGACGTCGAAGAAGACGAAGACGAAGACGAAGATGACGACGACGACGATGATGAAGACGAAGACGAGGATGACGACTAATGCATGAGATTACGCCTGACGTCGTTCGCCACGTGGC
>CAYUGQ010000007.1:0-42984 GCA_964444305.1 uncultured Candidatus Sumerlaeota bacterium | reverse complement strand
GTGGTGGATGATGCGACGGAAGAGCCGGTGGCGGATTTCACGGTTTTGTCGGCTCAGACCGTCAGAAAGCTGGTTGAGCCGGGCAAGTTTGAAATTGTCCTGCCTGGTTCAGAGACGGATATCGAGCTCAAGATTTCGGCGCCGGACCACTTGGAGCAGAGGTTTTCCCTGGAAAGAGGTGATGACAACAAGACTTTTCGACTGAGCCGGGGCGGGATTGTTACGGGGCGGATCGTGGATAAGCAAAGCAAGCAGCCGGTGGAAGGGGTGAGGGTTGTTAACTTTGGAAATCGATCTAATTTCGACATTTATTCCGCGTCGGAACAACCTCAAAGTCATACGGTCACTGATGCCGATGGCCGGTTTAGTTTTGCGCCGTGCTATTCGGGTGATAACGAAATCGTCGTGAAGCCGCGTGCTCCATATGTGGAGGTAACCGAAAGCGCGACGGTGAAATCCCACGAGACGACGGATATGGGGGATATTGAACTGAGCAGGGGTGGGAGCATTGTCGTCCGGGTGGTGCGCGGCAAGGACGAAACGCCGGTGGCAAACCAACAGGTGGAATTGTCCGGTGAAGCGTTAGCTCGTAATGTTCGCAAAAACACAGGGCCGGACGGGCGCGTTGAGTTTAATGATTTGGCGGCAATGCGTTATTCCGTGGAAGCGGCAAACCAGAGGAGAATCGTATCAGCTCAGCCGGACGAAACGGTGGAAACAAAGATCGTATTCGGCGGGGTGACTGTCAAAGGCAGGATTACCCGGGCCGGTGAACCTGTGGAGGCCATGGTGCTGGTTCGGGGCCCGAATCTTTTGATCATGCATACAGAGACGGAAGACGGAGAGTATTCGTTCTCTAACTTGATGCCGGGTACCTACCAGTTTCTCGTGACTGCAATGGGGGTAAGCAATATGTCTATTGATGAATCAGTGGAGGTGCCGGACCGGAAGGAATTTGTTAAGGACTTCCAGTTGCCGGAAGGGCGCATTAATGTTAAGGTGATCGACAGCGCTGGCGAGCCGGTTTCTTTAGCGCAGGTTACGTTGTCAAAAAAATCTGAAAATTCCGGGTTTGATCAGCGCTGGCTGGAGCAGACGGCGGGCAACCAGTCGACTAGTGAGGAGGGAATGACGACGTTTGAATCGCTGGGGTCAGGTACTTACTCCGTCAGTGCAAAGAAGACGGGGGAAGGGAGCGCTATGGAACCGGCAGTGGAGGTACGCGATGGTGCCCCTACGGAGGTGACGTTGAAGCTGTCGAAAGATGGAGGAACGCTGGTGAGTACGGTGTTGAGTTATACGACAGGGCAGGGTATCCAGGAGGCCTGGTGTTACTTGCATGGGGCTAATGGACCGTTTACACATAATGCTGAACGAGATGCTGCGGGAGTGATGACGATTACGGATATCCCGCCGGGAACATATACGACGAACGTAAGTTACTGGAGCCATAGTGAGTCGGAGCAGACTATCGAGATTAAGGCGAATGAGACGCTGGAGCTTAAGGATGTTCTGTATCCGGCGGGGGCTATATTGTGGACGCTGACGAATGCGGATGGCTCGCCTGCGGCGGGGGTGTCAATTTCGGTGGCGCCACTGGAAACGGATCCTCCTGAGGAGACCAGGACAGGTCGGACAGATGTGCAGGGGATGTTTGTGCAACGGGGCCTGGCGGCCGGTACGTATGAGGTGATGGCGCGTATGGAGGGCAAGGAGCCGGTGAAGGAAATCTTTACGGCGGTGGCCGGGGAGAACATCCAGAAGTCGACGACTACGCCTTGGTGATTATGGTGCCGTGCATTATTGATTAAAAAGCAGATGGACTGCTTAAAAGAAAAACCACCGGTCAGGCAAGCTGGCCGGTGGTTTTTTGGATTTTATTTAAGTGGTCTGGCTGGCAGAGATTATTATCTGCGACCGAACCAGTTGAGGGGATTCAGGTTTGAGCGTCCACCTTCAGGGCGGGCTGATTGCCCGGGGGTATTAGCAGGAGCCGATGGAGGCGGAACCGGCTGTCCGTTCAGTCGTGCGGCGAGGGCATGATCCTGGATAAACAGGGCTGTCACGGCACCGGGTTTGGCATTGGGAACGACCCGGCCTTGTCCGGTGGAGAGGTTCGCAATGGCAAATGATGTTGCGCCGGTGGCATCCTGGCCGCCGAGGAGCAGTTCGTCTGTCTGGGGATTGTAATCGAGTACCAGAACGCCGGCGGGGACGCCGGGAACTGGGATGGGTTCTGCGGCAACGGCAGCTCCACTCTGCATGAGGACGGGGACGGCTTCGAGGCGATTTGAGGCTTTATTGCTGCCCACCACCAATAATCCGCCGTCGCGACGCATGAAGACACGACGGGCATCCATCTGAAGTTCAATCGTACGCATGTATGGACGGGCAACGGGGCTGACACTGCTGACCTCGCCATGGGAGACCACCATATATTCGCCACCGTCGGAGACGTCGAAATGTCGTGCGCTGACGCCGTCGGGGTTGCCTTCCACAATCAAGCGCTGGCCCTCAAAGCGGGTTGCAAGCTGGGCGGTGACCGCACCGTCGCTGGCCCTCCGCCAGATGTCGATGGTTTCGGGAGATAAAGGGTTGCATGCCTGTTGCTGGGCATAGATGAGGGCTTCGGCCTGGCCGGAGGCTACGATGTATAGCATGTTTCCGGCGTCGTTTCGATGCACATGAACCTGTTTTGGCATGGTGGCCTGAGGACCGCAGGCTGCCGCCATAAGGCCGGCAATTTCCGCCTGAGTCAGGGTGACAACAGCCTGACCGAAAGCTGCCACCGTGCCGAGAAGTGAAAAGGCAACGACTACGCTCGCGCGCCGAATTTTAGCATGACTACGTTTACCAACAGCACCAAAAACCATCGCTCTTCCTTTATCCCTGACTTTTTGTTTTTTCAAACATCTCTTTGCAGCGGAGCACTTCGGCTTTCGCCTCAGCAGCATCGCTCCATCCGACTACATTTACGGTTTTCTTTTCGAGGGTCTTATAGATCTCGAAGAAGTGATGGATTTCTTTGGGAATGTGTTCGCCGAGATCGCAAAGGTTTTCAACTTCCTTGAAGCGGGGATCACCAACGGGAACTGCCAGAATCTTATAATCCTGTCCTTTGTCGTCGACCATCTTCAGCATACCGACAGGCCGGGCGGGAATGACGGCACCGGGGAAGCTTGGCAGGGTGACGGCGATGAGGACGTCGAGATGATCACCGTCGTCAGACCGGGTCATTGGGATGAATCCGTAGTCGCAGGGATAAAACAGCGGGCTGTGGAGTACGCGGTCCAGTACGAAGGTTTCGTAGGTTTCGTCATACTCAAATTTCAAGCTGCCACCTTTGGGCACCTCGACCACGCAGTTTACTATCTCCGGCAGTTCGTCCGGTCCGGCAGGGATTTGTTCGAATTTCATCGGGTTACTTATCCGTTCTCCATAATTAAGCTTGTTAGATTAGCCACGTACGATACGTCCAATCTCCATCAGCAAACATTCAAGTGCATAATTCTTGTCAATCTGGCGTCTGGCCAGACTTCTATAGCGCCCAATAGCATCTGTTGCCTCCAGAACGCGCCTTGTATCAAGGCCGGAGGCGAATTCAGTGACTTGAGGACGAAGGGCGGGATAGGCCAGCATCTGGCCATTTTTATCGGCTTCCATGAGGACCAGCAGGGAATCGCGGAACCAGTTGGTTATGTGTTGGAGGGTCAGTTCGAAACGGGATGCGGCGTCACTGCCAGCGGCTTCACCCAGACCAATAAGATCTGAGGCGACACGGAAAACGGATACGAACCCATATTTTCTGAAGCTGAGCATGGCTTTAGCGAGGTCTTGCTGATCGGCTTCGTCGGAACTTCCCAGGCGTTCGGCCAGGAGGCCAGGTCGACCTTCACACTGGCGCAGGGCGGTGGCAACATCCGGGGCGTCGGGATTGAGACTGCGATCGGAGGCATAAGCGCGCATTTCGTCGATGGTTAACGGGCTTAACTTGACTGGGGCGCACCGGGACCGAATGGTGGCGAGAAGATCGTTTTTCCTGTTGGATATGAGGATGAGGGACAGATAGGACGGTGGCTCTTCCATGAGTTTCAGGATGTAGTTTGCGAAGGCAACGTTCATGCGTTCGGCGTGACGGAGAATCAGAACTTTCCGGGCTCCCTCGAGGGGGCGGGATTCGATGAAGCGGTAGTATTGGAGGTTGTCTGGATCGTCTTTGCCGGGGCGCCAGCCGTTCAGGGTGATTTGTCCTGTCGCGCCGCGTGGTTCTACCACAAGGACATCTGCGAATTTCGATTCGCTGATCTTACGGCATATGTCGCATTTACATGCGGGAGGGCTGTCGTCACGGCAGTTAATGTGTTTGATGACAGAGAATGCCATGGACAACTTCCCTACCCCGGCGGGGCCGTGAAAGAGTAGGGCATGGGGTAACAGATCGCTTTGCAGGGCCTGCTGCAGGTAGGCTTTTGCAGCATCATGGCCCGCCAGGCTGGCAAAGGAATGCTCCTGTGGCGAAATCTTCCGGGTCATCAGGCCCGCTTTGTCCTCTTCATCTGGTTGTGGTGGATGGCGCGAAACGTCACGTCAATGTGAAAACGTTCTATACTATTGGTTTAGAGGCTGCTTCTTCTTTAAGATACAGATTTACAAACCTTAAGGAATGCATCTTGATAGCTTATGCCCTGCGTAGGTGTGTGGTTTGTAGGGTGGGTTGAGTTTAAACAGGCACCTCGGAGTTGTGTAATGGGATGGTTTGATAAGAAATCCTGGCAATTGCGCCGTAAGATTCGCGATTTACAATCAGAGTTGGCGCAGGCAGAGCGGGATGGGAAATACCTGGTGGAGCAGGGGCTCTTTTTTGCGGAGTTGCAAGAGATGGGGGAATCCACGCTTATGGTGCTGGGTACGGCGGATCACCTGGATTCCGAGGAGGAGACCATCGTGCGTAACTTTTTGGAGCGAAACGGTTTTTCGGTCGAAAAATTACGCCTGGACAGTAGCGGTCGAACGCTGGCCGCTGTGGAGATTATTCCGCCCCATGAGCTGACCCGGCGGGTGGCTAAGGATCTGAAAGAGGCTGGTTTTAAGCTGTTGGATGATTCTGACCAGGAGCGAGAGTCGCAGCCAGAAGATAAACTTTTAACGCTTAGCGGGATTGTGCGGGCGATTACGGCACTTTTTGCGACGTTTGTTAATCAACTGATTATCAACAACGAACCAATCAAGATGAACATGGAGGGGAACCGTCTTCTGCACTGGATGCCATTGATTCGGGATGTTACCGGGGAGAAGGTGGGGCAGGAATTAATTAGTCTTTGCCGTGGGCCTTTTGTGGACGCTTATAATCTTTATTATGGACAGCTTGGCAGGATGGAAAATCCGGAATTGTTAGAGCGGCTCACAGAAGAAACTTCGCCTCCGGCAGACTTGATTGGGGCTTTTGAAGCGGCTGAGGATGGAAACTGGGCGGCGGACTCTCCTGCCGACGGGGAGATTGATGGGCGGTCCGGAGCGGAGATTGATGCGGTTAGTCTCGAGACATTGGAAGGCTCGGCGCAGGATGTGAAGGTTACGATGGCCCTGGCTAAAGCCTATAAAGGCCTGATAGGAGCTTCGCCGGAACAATCGCAACGCAACAGCGAGGCTGTCTTGGATATTATTGCGAATGTTTTTGAAGCCAGATCGGCTTGTCTGATTGTTCGGGCGGTTAATGACGGGCCGTTTAAAGTTCGGGCGCACAGCTCAGGAATGGGCTGTCTTATTACAGACGCGGACGGTAAAATTCGTGGGGATACGGCGACCCTGGACAAAGCTATTGAATCGCAACAGTTGACGATTATCTCTGGGAGTGAGAATGGCAGTATCCACGCCCGGGCTGCGGTCATGCCGCTGGTTTTGCCAAATGGGGCGAAAGCCCTGATTATGCTGGCGGAGCCCAAGGAATCGGATAACCCTGAGGGGGCTGGGCCGGAACACCTGCAGGTATTGGCGAGCGTATTTCGGGAGTTTCCAGATTTGTTGGTTCCGGGAATTGAAAAAAAACCTGAGACAGCGGAATCGGTTTGATCTATAATTATGATAGATCTCGCGGATGAGTGAATTCCCGCGCACAGTGTGAGTTTTTACGCTCACTTTTCTGGTAGCTATTCAGCACTCCGTATTAGCGGAATTTAATAGCACATTGACTCTGTTAGGCTTACCTGTATTTTACAATCAGGCTTATACCTTGCAGAAGGTATCGGACACGTTATCGCAAGAGGTGTCCGACAATGAAAGCCAATTTAAATGAAGATATGAAACTGTACCTGAAAGAGGTCGCCCGGAAGAGCGTGCTGACCCGTCAGGAAGAATTGGATCTGTTTCGCCGGTTGGAGCAGGGCGATACTTCTGCCCGGCAGGAAATCGTTGAAGCTAATTTGCGATTTGTGATTAAGATCGCGCTGCAATTCTCCGGGCGAGGGGTGCCCCTGCCGGACCTGATTCAAGAGGGTAATATTGGCCTGCTTGAGGTGGTTGAAAAATTTGATTATCGTAAGGGTTTCCGGTTTTCGACTTATGCGGCGTTTTGGATTCGTCAGGCCATTCAGATGGCGGTGCGGAAGCATGGGAATGTGATTCGTCTGCCTATCCGTAAATCTCGCTTCCTGGGGCATTTGAACGAAAGTATTAGCAATTTTACGGCGGAACATGGCCGTGCGCCTTCGGCGGAGGAACTGGCTCATTTGCTGGAAACGGACGTCGATCAGATGGAACAGTATCTGGCTATGCGGGAATCTGTGCTTTCTCTGGATGCGGAGATGGATGAAGAAGGGATGCAGTTGCTGAACCGTATTCCGGACGAGAACAGTGTGACGGCCCTGGATCACAGTCTTGCTCAGGAGCAGGTTGACAAGGTACGTGAAGCCTTATCGACATTGAGCGACCGGGAGCAACAGGTGCTTCGCCTGCGTTTTGGTTTTGAAAGTGGCAAGGGCCTCAGCCTGCGGAATACGAGCAAGGTGGTGGGCATGAGCCAGGAAGGTGTGCGCCGGGTGGAACGGGCTGCTATTCGCAAGCTTCGCCGGCCTCATACGACCCAGATGGTTTCCGGACTTCTTTAAGGCTCCGGCTTCTAAGCTTATCTGAGGAGTAGTGCGACTGGGGCTGTTAGTACAGCGCCCAGTCTTCTACATTTGATACACCCAGTTGGATGTTGACGCGGCGGACCTCGCCGGGTTGCAGGGCCGGTACAGATATGGTGCGCTGGGGGTGTCCATAGGTGTTTGCATGGGTGGAGAGAGTAATTGTCTGGTTTGCAGGGACTTTCAGCATCGCATAGAATCCGTCGCTGCCGCTGAGCCAGGTGTAGTTGGAGCTGTTTCGCCGAAGTTGTACGTCGACGAGAACCTCGTTATTAGGGCCTGTGACATTGTCGACTATGATGGCATCAGTGGGATTGGACAGCCAGGGCATGTCGGGAATAGGCGCTTTCTGAGGGTAGGCAAGATTTTTCAGAGTTGTCAGGTCGGTTGATGAAAAGCCGCCGTAGTGGTAGATGATATTTCCCAAGGCTCCTTGGTTTCGAGCTTCCACGATCTGATCGATAACTCCGTTGATGGTTTGTCCGGTCAGATAGTTTTGTATGCCCGCGACGACTCCTCGGCCGTGGGTGAGGTGGAAGTTTGTGGCAAGCACGGACCTGAAAGTGTTCAGGCTGTTGGTGTAAACCTGGGGAGCGAAACGTCAGCCATAACTACACTTGGTTCAGCGTCGTTGGCTATGGAAACGGAACCGCCGGTTCCGGCGTTAAAATATTTTTGGCCGATGTAAACCCATTGACCGCCATTTTGTTGCTGGTCAACGCGAATCGTTCGGGTTTCATTGGCCCTGTGGGTGGTGTAGGGTGCATTGATGGCGCGATTCGGGCCGACATTGTACCAGACGCTTACATAGTAGTAGCCGTCGAGAGGGAGGTTTGGGGTAAAACGGGCGCGGGCAGTGACGCCGGATGCGCTTGACTGGCAAAACGATAGCCTGGTCCGTATTTTTCTCCAGTGGCTGTCCCGGTTTGCCAACTGCCTAACTCCACGGTAAACTGAGGGGTGGCGTTATCAACGATAATGGTTTGGGCGGGAGCTGCCGTCACGCAGCAGATTATAGTCAAAAAATTTAAAAGCCGGAAAATCATGTTACCCCTGTCAAAAGGACGATTGATAAGAACTGGTACCGCTCGCAGTTGCGTAATGGTTTGAAATTAAATAGTTTTCGTTTTCATCTAATATTTAATGTGGATGCTGTTTCGAATACGATTGGTCGTTCAAACCGTTTAGGTCTTGCGGCGAATCTATGTCTGAGACGGCGTCTGCACAACTGGGATCCAGCGCGATATATTTGCAGGATATTTTGCGGAGGAGGCCCAGCATGGACCGGCGTCCGGAGGTGAGATGCTTTTCGGCGACAGGCAGCACGCTTTGTTTATAAATAGCGAAGAGGGGTTCGGTCTGGGAGTCCGAGCGCCTATGGAAAGTCCGGACTGGGATGAGGGCGTCGAATGGGCTGATGGGATCGGTCAGGTGGGTTTCAGCCTGGCGGGTGATCCAATGGATATGGTCAGCTTTGATGGAGGGGGTATCGCAGGGAAGAAGAAGAACAGCTTCATCGGAATCGCATAGCCGCAAGGCGGTCACCAAACCGCCAACAGGGCCAAGGCCGGGGGTATCGTCGGGGGTTGCTGTGATTCCGGGGCTTGAAGTTGTCAGCAACTGAGGAAGCTCGGTTGTTTGTCGGCCGATGATTAATACGGGTAACTCTGCTGCTACTGCGGCCGCGACTGAGGCCTCAAGGAAGGTTCGTCCACCGGCTTTTAATGCTGCTTTGTCAGTGCCCATACGGGAGCTTTGCCCCCCCGCGAGTACGGCGGCTTTAATTCGGATGGTTCGTTCCCGGGGGAGGTGAATGGTCGTGTACCTGATGGTCGTCGAGATGGTGCAGTAGATGAGGCGCGTGACTTTTCATCTGTCTGCGCAGTGCGAGTTGCATCCAGATCAGGCAGCCGACCGAGACGAGGAAGAGAAATACCCAGCAGGTAGTCCATACACCCGTGGCGGAAAGCAGCCATCCGAAGATCATGGGAAACAGAAAACCCCCGAGGCCACCGATTACTCCGACGAGACCGCCTACGAGGCCGACATCATCGGGGAAATAAGTGGGGATGTGTTTATAGACAGCGGCCATACCAATTCCCATGGCCATGCCCATTATGAGGACGAGACCGGTGAAAACGTAGACGTTTGCCTGGAAATATATATGAGTGGAGCCACGAGCAAGGAGCTCGCGCTGTCCTATTTTATCCCCGGTTTCGTACCTGCGATAGCTCGTTGTGCCGTCGGGATTCTGAATGGTTTTGCCCATCCACTCTTGCCAGCTATGGCGCTGGGGTACGAAGGTAAAACGCTGATCTCGTTCGGAGGCGGTGGTGCCGCTAAAATCTGGCGGCGGAGTTCCCTGCAGAGTGTAGACATCGACTCGATCGGTCAGGTCCTGGCGGACGTGGATTTCGCGGTCCGTACGCTGGATGATTGTTCCGGCGGCTTTGGCCTGGATTCCTTCGCCGGGAGTAATGATATCCATTTTCGGAAAGAACATGGCGAAGCTGACGAGGGAGCAGGTGATGAGGACGATGTACATCACGCTGCGAGCGCCAAAGCGGTCACTGAGCCACCCCCCTACTGCGCGGAATAAACCTGAGGGAAGAGAGAAGACTGTGGCGTAAAATCCGGCAACAGCGAGGGTAAGTCCATAAGCGCGGACGTAATACGGAACGAGCCAGTTGGATAGTGCGACGAACCCGCCGAACAATAAGGCATAGTATATCCCGAAACGCCACACGCGCATCTGCTTCAGAGGCTGCATTCGTTGTAAGAAAGTGCGGCCAGAGGCGGGAGGTTTCTTTGAGTAGGTTACGAAATAGAATACTACCGCTGTTATGGCCAGGATGATGGCGTAGACTCGTGGGAGATTGCGCCAGCCGTCGAGGTTTTCGGCGTTGTTTGTGAGAATGTTCAAGAGGGTCGGAGCAAACATCAGGGTTAAGGCTGTGCCAGCGTTTCCCATTCCAAAAATGCCGAGAGCTGTTCCCTGCTTTTCTTTGGGAAACCAGACAGAGGTATAAGCTACGCCAACAGCGAAGGAGGCTCCTGATAGTCCAAATCCCAGTGCGGCGAGCAGGAAGTGAGTGTAGGTATTGGCGAAGGAGTTTAAGAACAAAGCGCCGGCTGCCAGAAGCATGAGAAGTGCATAGATGATTCGGCCGCCATATTTATCTGCAAGCATACCTACGGGAAGTCGAAGGAGAGATCCGGTGAGGACCGGCGTTGCCAGCAGGATTCCCATCTGGCCGGACGTCCAGTCGAATAGGCCGTTAGTGACGAGAAAGGTGATGAGGACTGCATTCATCATCCAGCAGGCAAAGCAGATGGCAAAAGCTATGGTGTTGGCTATTAGTACTACTTTGGCGCGGGATTGGTCGTTCATGATACCCCTAGTCGTTTAGCTTAAAAACCGTGATGAGTTGATGTAAAATTTAACCAGCATCGCCCCCGCCGGCGGCGGTTTGACCTTTGTATGGGTTGCGGTCTTCGGCGCGAAGGGTTTCAATGGTGTCGGAATAATCATCCGCGCCTTTGACAGCCCGCTGAGGAAGACTGCTTCGCAGGAAGTCCTGTTGTTTAATCAACGCAACTTCGCCCACGATAGTTAGTGCGGCAGCCAGGACAAAACAACCCAGCGATGCCAGGAAAGCTCCAAAGGGAAGGGAGTCATCGCCAGCATGATAGGCCTCCAGGGTGGAGGTCAGCAGCCAGTACTGAAAAATGCAGAACATGGCAACAAACATAAGAATGGCGGTACCAGTAGCCCCAACACCCCGCCGCAACGGGAAACCCGGATTGGGCACATGAGCTACGGGGGGTGGTGTCAGCGATTTGTTAGTGCCTGGAATTTTGCGTTCCCTGTTCATGTGTAACGGGTTCCTTTCTGCGTGTAATCGAACCCGGTTATAAGCACCCGGTCACCATCGATCTCCACTACCAGGCGCGGTAATGGGCGCAGTTCCCGCGGCGGGCCGGCGACCCCTTCCCCGGTGTTGATATCAAACAGGCCATTATGGCAATGACAGGTCAGGGCTTCTCCGCTATCGTCGCGGTTCGGTTCATAGGCAACGGGACAGGCCAAATGGGTGCATTTCTGGAGATACGCGATCCAGTCACCATTTAACCGGCGTATCAGCATGGCGGGAGTGATGTCGTCGGGATAATTAAAGACCATCCACTTCCCCGGCTCCAGGTCTGAGGTTTTGCATACCTCAACGGTGGGTGGGTTATGAGCCTTATGGTTGCGGGATTTCCAGAGAATCCATCCGTTTCCAGTCGTTAGCCCCGCCGAAACGACGCAGAGGAATCGGGTAAAATCACGGCGTGTGATGAAATCGTCGCCCTCGTGCTCAAAGGGAAAATCCTCGCGCCACTTTGGAGGATCGACTTTAGGATCATGGGAGTTGCTCATAGGTACTCGGCCTCCGCGTTGTTCTGTTGAGTTTGAAGGTTTGCAGGAAGCTGCATTGTGGGGTCTGATTCATCGACGGCATCGGCGTGGGCGGCTTGAGCTTCGCGTCCGATGCTGGCCGTATTGATCGACTGGTTTTCGAGGCGGACGTTGTCGGCTTCGAAAGTGGTTTTTTCGGTTGGTACCTCAGGGGGGAGCTTGCCCATTTCGATAAAGCGGTCACGGAGCTTGACGGCCAGATCAATGGGCCCTTGGGCACCGGCAAGCATGTCCGGCCAATCAACGACCATCTCTTCCACATCGTGGGGAACCATCACATATACGCGGGTTTCAACCACTTGGTTTCCAAAACGCCAGCGGTTAAGGGGTTTGGATTGGGGGCGGCGGCGTTTGATGTCTTCAACGTTGCCGTACGCAATTGCCCCGGTGGGGCATACGGTGGAACACATGGGGCGTTTTCCGGCGCTGGTGCGGTCGTAGCACAAATCGCACTTTTGCATCTGCTGCAGATCTTCCTGAATGATCGGGACACCGAAAGGGCAGGTAAGTTCGCAGTTGCGGCAAGCGATGCAACGGGGCTTAAGGGAGGAATGGACCACACCTTGCTCGTCCATTTTAATGGCATCGGCGGGGCAACTCATGGCGCAGGTGGGAACTTTGCAGTGCATGCAAATCATGGGCACGGTCTGGGCGCTTTGACCGGGGTTGGTTTCGTCCACATGGATCATGGGGCGACCGCGGTGAGTGTGGCATTCGGAACAGGCGGCAACGCATGCCATGCACCCGATACAGCGCTGGAAGTCGATAAACATATCCTGAATTTGAAGGGTCATGGCAAATTTGCTCCCGGTTTGTCATTATCGCTGTGCTCCGCCGGCAGACGAAGGTCTCCGTAATCAAGGCGAAGCTGCTGGACTTCATCTGGTGTTGCCGCTCGCACACGGCATGCCGCGACTTTAAATTCCGGCATCTTGCTAACGGGATCGAGGGCTCGCAGAGTGATTTGGTTGGCCGCGAGGCGCTCAGGCCAGTGGTAGGGGACGAAGACGGTATCGACGCGGATAGTGTCGACGATCTGCAAAGGGACGGACAGTTTACCGCGTCGAGATTCCACGGTAACGACCTGCCGATCTTTGAGCCCCAGAGCCTCTGCAAGCTTCGGATGCATCTCGCAGACCGGTCCAGGACATTTGTCGACGAGGAACTTGATGCGTCGCGTCTGGGTGCCGCTGAGGTAATGAAACACGCTACGTCCGGTTGTATAATAAATCGGATACTCATCGTCTGGAACTTCTGCGCTGGGACGATGGGGGGTGATATGACAGTGAAATTTTCCGTCGGGGTGGTAACTTTTGTGATCTTCAAACAGACGGGGCGTTCCGGGGTGATCTTCAGAAGGGCAGGGCCAGAAAACACCATACTCCCGTTCGACGCGCTCCCAGGTTATGCCGGAATAGTCCGCTGTTCCGCCTGCACTGGCGCGGCGAAGTTCGTTGAAAATTTCTTCGTTGTTCTCATACTGAAAATACTGACCTCGACCAAGGCGCCGGGCGATTTCCAAAAGAATCCAAGTGTCGCGTTTGGCGTTACCGGGGGGGTCAGTGGCGGCACGAATTCTAATTACGCGGCCTTCGGCTGAGGTTGATGTTCCTTCTTCTTCTTCATGAAGCGATCCTGGCAGTACGACATCTGCATAGCGGGCAGTTTCGCTCATGAAGAAATCGATGACGACGAGGAGTTCGAGGCGTTCAAGGGACTCGCGAAGGAAGTTTGTGTCGGGGTGACTGACCATGGGGTTGCAGCAGATATTAATGAGCGCACCGAGTTCGCCACGGTGGGCCTGCTCGAACATTTCGACGGCGGTCACGCCTTTATGAGGTAGCTCGTCGTCTGTAATTCCCCAGACCTTGCAGATGTGTGCGCGATGTTCAGGATTTTCTATATCACGATTGCCGGGAAGCTGATCGCACTTGTGTCCGTGCTCGCGGCCACCCTGGCCGTTGCCCTGGCCGGTGATGGTGCCATAGCCGCATCCTTTGCGTCCAATGCGGCCTGTGGCCAGAACAAGGTTAATGCAGCCAAGGACGTTATCGGTTCCTTTGCTCTGCTGTTCGATGCCGCGAGCGTGCATCAAAAAGCTAGTTTTCGCTTTGCCCCATAGCTCAGCTACTTCGCGAATTTGCTGCGGATCCAGTCCGCAAATCTCGCCAGCCCATTCCGGTGTGCAGTTCTGAACAGACTCTTTAAGTTCATCCCACCCTTTACAGTTATTGGCTACGAAGTCGTGATCGACCCAGTCATTCCGGATGAGTTCGTGGAGAATGGCCTGATAAAGAGCGGTGTCTGTGCCGGGGCGCAGGGCCAGGTGATATTCGGCTGTGCGGGCCATGGAGGTCTCGCGCGGATCAACCACGATCATCTTGGCGCCGCGGTCGCGGGCTCGCCAGAGATAATACATTAGCGTGGGGAAGCACTCGCTTACGTTTGAACCGGTAACGAAGAGAACTTCAGCTTCGGGAATGTCAGCCCAACTGTTACCTACGCGATCAATGCCGAAAGCTTTTTTATTTCCGGCGCCGGCTGATACCATGCAGAATCGGCCATTGTAATCAAGCTGGCGCGTCTGCAGGCCCAGGCGTGCGAATTTGCCTACGAGATAGGATTTCTCGTTGGAGAGAGAAACACCGCTCATCATCCCGATGGCATCATAACCTTTGCGGGCGCGGATGTCTTTAATCTTGTCGACGATGTAATCGAGGGCTTCATCCCACGTGGCTTTTCGGAAACCGTTGTCAGTGCGAATGAGGGGGTCCTGCAGGCGGTCAGGGTGATGCGTCTGCATGTAGCGTTTTACGCCTTTGGGGCAGAGGCGGCCTTCGTTAAAGGGAAACTCGTCCCACGGCTCGAAACCTACAACTTTATTATCGGCTACGGCCAGCTTGATCCCGCATTGCATTCCGCAGAAGCAGCAGTGGGTTTCTACCAGTTTCTCGGGAATGGGTTTGTCATTCCAGCCTGAGACTGGCGAATCCGAAATGTGGGGTCCGTAATCGGGGATATAATCCCGAGTATCTTTTTTTGTTAGAAGTGCCATTTTATACTATCCCCCTTAATTAAATTTTCCGCGCCGTACTGCGTTGTGGGCCCGTCCGATTAACATGCGTCGACCGGTGGGTGAGATCTCATTCCAGGCGGGAATGCGATCAGTCTGACCTGATTTCGCGTCAGGACGGGGCGTAGATTGATGAGCGGTGGTGACATCGTTGGGCATGGTGACTTCGGAATGGAGGTCGGCATCTGTCTGAGCGCCGGTGGGTGGTCCGGTCGGTGCGCCGCCGGGAGTTGGTTCGTAATTAAAGCCCAGCTCAGGAAGGACATGCCGCAGATCATTTGTCTGCATTTGCGAAGCGAATGGTTCTTTTGTAACGGGACATACGGCGGGATCAGACATCTCCCCTACTGCGCGGTAAAACTGCACGCCGAGGGATGCTGGACGCTGAAAGATATGAAACAGTTTTCCGAAGGGCAGATAGACGAGGAAGGCGATGACTGTGATGGCGTGGAACGTCGCGAGTGCGTTGTAAAACTGGCCGTTGAACCACTCATAACTGATCCACAGCAACAGGCCGCTGGCGGCAATTCCAAACAGCATAATCAGGGGGAGAAGGTCTCGCGCGAAGCGCTCCACGGCGACGGCACCCAAGTCGAACATTCTCCGCCACATGAGGACCATGACGCCCGCCATTACAAGGACGGAGCTGATTACCAGCCCATGGAAGATAGTCCAACTGAATATGCCGGTCAGCTTAATATTGATCGTGGGGAAACCGAAGACCATGACGCGGTAGAGCTGCTCGGGATAGATCTGCTCCTGGCGGAAATGTATCCAACCAAAAACCAAGGGAAACGTGATGGCAAAACCGAGGAAACATCCCCATGCCAGCAACATATGGCCAACCCAGCGGTTTTTACCGCGGGGAATAATGAAAGACTGCCAAATGATTTTGTGCCACAAACCATTAGCGAGTAGCTTTGCGCGCTCCCCGAGTCTCCAAAGTGATGGGGCAAAGAGCAACTGCCAGCCCCTGATCCAATAACGACGGGTGGGAGGTTTGCTTAACCAGACAACATAGCGGTATACCACGCCGAAGAGTGTGAAGAGGCAGGCGAAAGTGTATCCCACTAAAGCTGCGTCAAAATCTGCCAGATTACGGCTTCCGACGACGATCATTATCGCGAGAATTACGGTGGCGGCGAGACCCCACCATACGCCGGGCCAGTAAAGCTGGTTTAACAGTCGCTTCATCATATCCATAAGTTAATCCTGTTCCTCAGCCCGCGAAGTTCTGCGCGTCTTGTCTTTTTCGATATACGCCAGAAAGCGGATTTCACGGCCTTCATCGTTGGTCCATTCGCGACGAATATAAATGCCTTCGTCGGTCGAAGCGAGTCGGTCGCAATCGGCCGGCGAAAGGATCAATGTAAAGCCGAATGGTTCTGCCGTTAAGCGAGACTCCTCCTCGTCCCGGCCACGGGTTACGCGGGAAGAAAACACCATTGGTTCTCCGCCGGGAGTCGGAATGTGGGTGTTAACGGTCAGGTAACCGTCATTCAAAAACTCCTGGAGGTCGTCCGGGTCCAGGCGAAATCTTATGCTGTGACTTTTGATTCGGATTTTCAATGTCCCATCCCCATTCCACCAGTCACTTTACCGCACTTAATAAGGAGCAGCAGCATGATTGTATTTTCGCGGGCGACAACGCTGTGTGGGATATTTGGTTGCATGGCAACCCAAGTGCCGGGCGTTGCTTCGCTGGAGGAGTCTGCCACTGTAATGTCAGCATGACCGCTGACAAAATGCATGATCGCAGGCATTGAAGCGGTGTGTTCGGAAAGCTCTTGTCCCGGAGCAAATCCAAACGCTACCGCCTTGATTGAGTCGTCTTGATAGATTGTCCTGCTGACAATCCCGTCCTCAGGCACCTTTACTTCGTCTTCGAGATTTGCTATCAGGTGAAAAAGTTTCGTATCCATGCCAACTCCCGTTGCTTATTTTGTCTTTATGTCGCGCATTTTCGGCAATGTACTGTGCTCGCCTGAAGGTTCGGCTATGCGGACTGATGTTCCAAGGGCCAGTTAATCCACTCCTCACCCTCTACGGTGGTTTCTTTTTTCCATACTGGAGATCGCTTTTTGAACTCTTCGATGAGAAAGTCAACCGCTTCGAGAGCATCGCGTCGGTGTGGACTGCTGACAGCAATAATGATACCGGCGTCTCCGACTGATAACAGCCCAATGCGCTGGATTACGGCCATCTGCCGAACGTCCCACTGCGACTGCACTTCGCCAAAAAGCTGCTGATTCACTTTGTGAAACAAAGCTTCATAGGCTTCATAAAACAGACTGATAACTTTGCGACCTTTGTTCTGGTTGCGGATCATTCCATGAAACGAAGCCGCGGCTCCGCATGATGGATCATTTACGAAAGTTATCGCTTCAGCGCCATCGATGGGTCCGTCCACTATTTTGGAAAGCAGAGAATCCATTATCCGCCCGCCATGGGCGGAATGAGTGCCAGCGTGTCGCCGTCTTTCAGGCGGTAGTCACTGCTGACGACTTCGTCATTTACGGCGTAGACCAGGCAGTCCGTACGGCCGACCAGGCGCTGGGCTATGTCTTTTGCTGTTTCATCGGCGTTGCACCGCACTTGCGCCTTTGACTGATTCTTGGCCTCGCGCAAGGCAGCAAAATAGAGGACCTGAATTTCCATCATGGTATCAGGTGCACTTGCACCTTTGCTCCTTCTTGCAAATGATTTTCCTCCGCGGGAATCACCACCAGGCAGTTTGCCTGGGCATAGCTGGATAGCATGTGAGAACCCTGGTGCTCCAGAATAGATACCGTACCGTCTTCGTTGATGTGTCCCTTGAGGAACTGCGTGAGCGATCCACGCTTAGAAAACGGAGCATCCAGGCTTGCGGTTAGTGTTACTGCTCGGCTGTTCTTTGCTCCCATTAACTGGCGCAGAGCTGGAGTAACGTACTCGTAAAAACAGGTAAGAACCGATGCCGGATTCCCGGGAAGTCCGAAGACAATTTTTGATCTGTCTGGCGTGGCTCCAAAGTAGATTGGCTTTCCAGGCTTTTGAGCGATGCGCCAGAAAACTTCGTCGACGCCTGATTTGGCTGCCGCTGCACGGACGTAATCGAACTGGCCTACTGATACGCCGCCAGTGAGCAACACCACATCGCTGACGGACAATGCCTGTTGCAAGACGGAGGATAACGCAGCAAGATCGTCGGACGATTCTCGATCAAATACCACCGGAGCCCCTGTTTGCATGACGGCCGCCACGAGCATTGAAGAATTCGAATTGTAAATCATTCCTTCGCGGAGCGGGCTGCCTGGCGGGCAGAGTTCAGAGCCTGTGATAATACATCCTACGCGGGGCCTTGGCCGCACTGAAACTTTGTCAATGCCAAGGCAGGCCAGCAAGCCGATGGCGGCTGGAGTAAGACAGTCGCCATCTCGCAGAATGATATCGCCTTTCTGCACTTCTTCCCCGGCGCGACGGATATGGGCGCCTACTGCCGCCGGCCGCTCAATGATTATTGTATCACCGGATTCTGAGCGGAACACATCTTCTTGAGGGATTACTGCATCGGCGCCGGGCATTACTTTGGCTCCGGTAAATATCTGCATGGCCTGCCCAGTCGTAACGGCACCTGCGGGCACGTCGCCTGCAGCGACAACTCCACCGACTTTTAACGTAACGGGATTGTCCTCGGAAGCCTCGGCAACATCACTGGAAACGACGGCATAGCCATCCATGGCTGAGTTATCAAACAAAGGCAGGTGTACGGGTGCTTCAATATCTGATGCCAGGTAGCGTCCGGCTGCATCGATCAGGGAGACAATTTCGGGTTTAAGCGCTCGCAGGTTTTGCTCTATTAATGTCAACGCCTCTGCTGGAGTGGTCAAACGGCAGCGCCTCCATCTTCCCGCGACTTATGATGCTCCCCTTTCATCATAGCGAATGCGTGAAAAGCAGATGGGAAAATTGCTGTCATGCCATCTTCTACGGCAGAAGGTGATCCAGCCAAATTAACGATCAATGTCTTGCCGCGAATTCCCGCTGTACCTCTCGACATCATTGCATAGGGCGTTCGGCTTTGACCATAGCTTCGTATGGCTTCGCTAATCCCTGGGGCTTCCTGTTCAATAACATCCTGCGTGGCTTCCACCGTAACGTCACGCGGCGAGAAGCCGGTCCCGCCTGTGGTGATGATCAACTGGTACCCGGCATCCGAAAGTTCGGTAAGCGCAGCCGCAATGACGCTGCGCTCATCGGGAACAATTTCCAGCAGCGGTGACTCTACTCCCATATTCGCTAACCGAACCTTGATCGCCTGCCCAGATTTGTCATCCCGTGTGCCGGCCGCAGCCCGATCAGAAACCACCAGGACGGCGGCCTTTAATCCCTCGGGGGCGGTTCTTGGAAAGCTTGATTTCCCACCTTTTTTATCCACCAGGCGGCAATTCAAAATTTCGAGACTTTCATCGACGGGCTTCAACATATCGTAAATGGTAAGCGATGCAAGAGAAGCGGCCGTAAGGGCTTCCATCTCCACGCCAGTTTTTGCTACCGCGGTAACTGTAACGGTGGATTTCACGGTATCGGATCCGAGCTCGAAGTCCACATGCACGGCGTCGACTAGCAGCGGATGACAGTATGGGATTAAATCAGAAGTTTTCTTTGCGGCGATGATTGCCGAAACCCGCGCCAGGGGAAGTGGATCCCCTTTGGGTGCCCGGCCTTCTTTCAGCATCTGGATGCTGTCCGCGCTCATTTTCACGGTGCTTTCTGCAACGGCTATGCGAAGTGTTTCTGTTTTCGCCGAGATGTTTCTCATTTGTGAAATGACCGTCATAAAGACTTAATTAACCACCTATCGTTCTAATCATAGCATTGGCTCCGGGGTCGGCCGCGGTTTCCCCATTGGCCCAGGGATGACTGGCCGGCTTGCGCAATGTTGCGTTGCGAACGCTCTGCTGGATTTCGGCCATAGACGCCCCGCTCCGCAGCTCCGGCAAGATGTCATAAGTCACATTAGAAAAAAGACAAAGCTGGATTTTACCCGTAGCCGTAATCCTGATACGGGAACAGCCTGAACAAAACGGTTCGGTCATGCTGGCGATAAATCCGATGCGTCCGCGACCGCCTGCTATTTGATAACTCTCAGCCACTTCGCTGCCTCGCTCGGTGGAAATCAAGCGGAACTGGGATTTAACCCGGCTGCGGATATCTTCAATGGGTAATGTCAGATCCGGCCTCCAGCCGGTGCCACATAGGGGCATAAATTCAATGAACCGTACTTCCAGCGGATTGTGAAAAGCGAGATTTGCAAAGCCGTCGATCTCTTCATGGGTGATCCCCCGCATTGCCACCGCATTGACTTTGACTTCCAGCCCGGCATCCAGGGCATTATCAATGCTGGAACGAACTTTCTCATAGCTGTCTGATAGCGTAATCCGTCGGAATCTTTCGGGATTGAGACTATCAAGGCTGATATTTACCCGCTTCAGGCCTGCTCGCTTAAGGTCAGGCAGGAGCGGCGTGAGCAGTTCTCCGTTGGTGGTAAGCGCGAGATCGCGAACTCCGGGAATCCTGGCAAGACGCTCGACAATGGAAACAATATCCTTGCGAAGTAGAGGCTCTCCGCCTGTCAGCCGTACACGCCAAACCCCCAGGTCTGCCATGGCTGCGACAAAACTTTCCATTTCACCGGGCGTCATGTAGTCCGCTTGAGGGAGGTGCTCGATGCCCTCGGGTGGCATACAGTATACACAGCGAAACTGGCAGTGATCAGTGACCGACAAACGAAGGTAGGAGACTCTCCGGTCATGAGAATCAATAAGGGCACCATGGGTCATGACCGTACCGCCAAGTTCAGTTTGGACCGAAAGCCAAGATGTGGGTGTGATTTAAAGACGGTCATGAGTATTTTACAACGAAACTTCTTTTGAATCAGGCTCGCCAAATATCGGACATAAACATCCACAATTGGTTCCCAACTATATGCATTCAGAAAATTACTTACTCCTGTTTTTTGTGATGTCACGAGAAATCAAAGTCAGGGCAAGTGAGGCGGCAAAGTCCCCTCAAGCTCTTTTCCATTCCTGCTTTAAAAAGCGTACCACGGCCTTCTCCTCAGGCAGGAGATCCGTCTCGGGAATTAAGTCATCTCCCGTTTTCTGCCCCCGGAGGATTCTACCGACCACTCTCCCCTCGGCAAATGCCGTGAGGACGGCCGGATGAATATAGCATTTTCGGCAAATGGCAGGGGTGTTTCCGAGATGCTCTGCGACTTCCTTCACAACACCGCTTATGATGCGTTTGGCACCGGTGGGGCTTTTTGGCAATTCTCGCTGGCGCAGGGCCAAGGCAGCAAGAACACTCCCCCACCAGGTACGAAAATCTTTTGCAGAAATATTGCGTCCGCTGATTTCGCGCAGATAACGATTCACGTCATTACTGGTCACTCGACGATCTTTTCCGTCATCGTCAACGTATTGAAACAACAGCTCGCCGGGGCGGGCTTTGCAGTTTTGGATAGTCTTGGCCAGTCGGCAGTCATTAAGCGCAATCCGATGGTCTTTTCCGCTTTTGCCGCGGAATTCAAAACGAATCTCACAGCGCTCCACAACCACATGATGGCTCCGCAGCGTCGTCAGCCCGTAACTGTCATTATCTCGGGCATAGGTTTCATTACCGATTCGGATGCAGGTAATCTCCAACAGGCGCACACATGTGGCCAAAACCTTTGCCCGAGGAAGTCCTGTTAGTTGCAAGTCTTGTTGAACTTTTTGGCGGATTTTCGGAAGCGATTTTGAGAAAGAGATCAGTCGTTCATATTTCGCCTGGTCGCGCACTTCGCGCCATTTTTCATGATAGCGATATTGTTTTCGGCCGCGAGCATCTACCCCGGTTACCTGGAGATGACTATCTTCATAAGGGCTGATCCAGACATCTTTCCATGCTGGTGGAATCACCAAAGCCTGGATACGATCAAGATGAGCCTCATCTTTAATCACGCATCCTTGAGCGTCAAGATATTCGAATTCCAGTTTTTTGCTGGAGCGGGATTTTGTTTTCCGGCTAAACCCGGGCTCGTCGTCCTGAAGATAGCGCAAATTATTGCACACCGCCACTACTTCCGGATCAAGGATTCGCCGCGACCGGTTCGTCGGGCAAGTGGGTTTAACAGCGGAACGGGTGCTTTTTGCGTTTGCCCCGGGTTTCTTTATGTATACTGACTCTGCCATGGTGGCAGAAAATCAGCAAGTCATGTACCAGCAAACCTTACTCGGATCTATAACTTCTACAAGGCTGCTTATAAGATGGAAGGTTACCGGCCGGGCAGTTGCATAATGGTGCCGGTAGTCATGCTTCCGTCCGGATTGACCTGACTTCCCGATTTGCTTCCCTTGTTCGTAAAATTAAAAGCGACATTGGATGGGCGGTCGGCGAAAACCATGACAGGTGCCTGGACAGTTCCAAATTCCTCATGCCACGCTTCCACCACATACTCGCCGGGGGGCAAATCCCGAAGCTCGAATGTTCCGTCTTCGCCTGTAACGGCAAATTCTCCATGATCAAACACAACAGCCCAGGCGATCATCCAGGGGTGAATGTCGCTCTTTAACTTAATGGCAACTTCCGGATTATCAAATTTCATAACTGCCGGCTCGCCGTCCGGACGCATGGCATAGTTCAAACGGGGATTATTACGCGGTTGTGCATTTACGTTATGTAAAGTATCATCAGTGTTTCTGACGGCGAGCCGCTGCCCGGTCTGTAAAGCCACGACTCGCGGGTAAAAGTCACAATTCTGCTGAGTGATCACTTGCGGAGGCTTCGATTCCCCGTCTTGTTCATACAACCAATCCGGGCCGCCGGAAGCAACCCAGACGACGACATTCGCAACAGTTCCGTTGGGATTGATCACAACATCTTTTTTTCTAATGGGTTGCTCGGCGTGCACTTCTTCACAAAAACGATCTCCCGCAATGCGGTGAAACTCCACTTCGGTTTGAGTCCCAGTGAAGTTTACGCGGCCCAATATGGCACCGGTAACTTCAGGATGCTCGTCGCGCCGTCCGGGGTTCTCAGAGATGGTTGCCGTGGCGGTTGTGGCCTGAAGTTCTTCAGCAGTCACAATCAAACCGGAATTATCCGTAGAGCACCCGGCGCACAGAAACGTGGCACATGCAGCTATCGTCAGAAAAAAAGTCTTACTCAAAGTCGCCTCCTGGGCTGTTACTACTTACAAGACGCAAAATTGCTCAGGATGCTTCATAGTCCAGTTTCTTCTGTCTGATTTCACGGTTAATAATAGTACTGATAGTGACCTGGAATCCAAGTGTAGCGCGTGACGAGTCGGCATGTGAGGGGCGATTCGGCGAAGTAACCGCCATCCACCAGGATCCGCTCCCAGCAGAAGCCTGTCCAGACGTCTTCGTATACCGGCGGAATCCAGATTGGTGTGGATCCACATTCTTCAACCGTATATGGACTCCAGAAACCGGGAACCCACATGCGGCGCGAACCATAATCGATACAACCATCCAGCCAGCCATAACCGTAGCTCCAGTATCGTCCATCCACCACCATTCCATCGAATCCATTGTGAGGCGTGTGCCCCACGCTCATAAACAGGCTGCTGGCGTAGTTGTGATCATAATAAGAATGACCGTCCCAGTAGTTCCAGGAGAACTGCAGATCCAGATGATCACGACCGAGGGGCGCCGGCGGGGGGAGAAAATATGGATTGATATGCGAGCTGTGATAAAGCGGCTGACGCACTCGCCCGTAATTGCCCCATGGGCGGTACGGATCCGGAATAATGTTGTTCTGGAACTGATTGAAAACCCCATTCACGAAGATGTTAAGGTGAACATCACGGTCGCGGCGATGGTCTCGCCAGTCACGCCAGTGTCGGCGATCGCGATCGCTCCATCGCCTGTCTGAGGATGGGCCATCGCCATAGCGGAAACTGTTATTTACCTGGTTAATGTTACTGATGATAGGCTGAGCATGATTGCTGGTGAGGACCGGGAAAGGTACGTCGTCAGGGTTAAAGGTTGGGATGACGTCAGCTCCCACGAGAACAGCCTGCTGTGGACCACCGAGGCGACGATTGCTGATACCGCCCGCCTGGGCTTGTAACACGTCCTCGAGCTGCTGACGTGCATCCAGGGCCCGACGATGATGCTGTTGGCCCTGTTCGGTGAATCGCACCGGACTTGCGGTCATGCCGGAGGGCTGAGTTTGAGAATCGGGGGCGTTAGTGGGAATACCGGTCGGAAGACCGGCTGGCCTGCCCAGCCGTTCTGACAGATTGAAAGGCACGCCCGCATCGGTGCGCTCACGATTCTCCTGCATTACGCGCTCAGCCAGGTTACGCTGCTGCTCTTTTTCTGCCCGACGCTGGGGCAGTTGGGCTTGAAGTGCCTGACGCTGCTGAGTGAGTTCCTGTAACTGGCGGGCGCGGTCTGCCGATGGCGGACCTGTGGGCCGGCCCTGGCCTGTGGGACCTGTGGGTGGCTGCGCCTGCTGTCGGTCTGCGTTTGAAGGAACCTGGGGACTGGCTTCACCGATGGCCGGTGGTACGGCCTGGCCTGGCCCGGAAGGTGATGGTGGGCCTGACGGACGCTGCTCGGTGACGCGCTGATTGCTGTCAGGTCTGCCCGTCCCTGGCCGAGTTTCGGGACGACCTTCTCCAATGGGAAGATTTCCGGGGACATTTGACGGAACACCGCCTGGCCGGCGCTGAGATGGATCGGCAGGTTCTACAATGACCCGGTCAGGCGCTTGGCCGCTGGGCGGACGTCCGGTCTGAGACGGTGATGGACGCTGGCTTGGTTCGCTTCTGTCGCTTTGGCGGGCCTGATCGGGACGGTTTGTGGGAACCGATGGGCGCTCAGATCTCCCGGGAGCCTCTTGACCAGGTCTGGAAGGCTGCACCCGGACGGGGCTGTCAGGTCGAGAAGCCTGATCCGGCCGGGATTCCGACCGACGATTTGACGGCACCTGCCCGGGTCGCTGGTCTGGACGGCTGACCTGGCGATCGGGGCGATTTCCCGGGCTATCTGGTCGAGTTGGTTGGTTTGTCGGTGCACCTGTCGGAATATCAGGCCGTTGAGGGGCGGACGGCGCTGCCTGCTGATTTCTACCAGCCGGTCGACCTTGATCTCTGTTTGAGGGCGCTGATGGGCGCGAAGGAGATTCGCCGCGGCCTGGACCGGACGACGCCCGACCCGGAGCTGACGACGGGGGCGATCCAGGTCCTGTTACGCCGGGACGACTGGGTGCATTGCCTTGGCCGGAACGATTCTGAGCCGCTCTTTCGGCTGCCCGCCGGGCTTCCTGGGCTTGGTTATCACGGGTACGCTGCTCCTGCCGGGCGCGATCTTGTTCACGCTGTTGTCTTTGCTGCTGTTCACGCTGTTGCCTTTGCTGCTGCTGTTCCCTTTGTTGACGCTGTTCAGTCTGTTGACGCTGTTGTCGTTCCCGCTGTTGTCTCTGTTGCTGTTCCCTCTGCTGCCTTTGCTGTTGTTCACGGGCCTGCCGTTCATTGCGTTGCGCTTCCTGCTGCCGGCGAGATTCCTGCTGCTGCACGCGGCGAGCTTGTTCTTCCTGCTGACGCCTGGCCTGGGCTTCACGATTTGACCGTTCACGCTGCTGGTCCCTGGCTCGTTCTGCCTGCTGACGTGCACTGCGTTCGGCTTGATCGCGAGAACGACGTTCTGCTTGCTCCTGCTGGCGACGCTGATCTTGCTGAGCACGCTCCTGCTGGCGTCGGGAATTATCACGCTGTTCTTGCTGACGACGCTGCATCTGTGCGGAATTATCCGGCCGCTGGCGGGATGGTTCCGGACGGGATGGCCGATCACGGGAGGGCCCGGATGACTCTGGACGTGGACGAGACGGCATATCACGGGTTGGACGCCCGCCTGGGCCCCGATCGGGTGGCCCTTGAGCCTCAACTGTACCCGCAGACAGTCCTACCAAAAAACTTATCGCCACTACACTCGGCTTAAATATGCCCATCTTGTTTACTCCTTCCAATGCGGCAGACCCGGAGCCTTCCCCTTGTCCGCAAGAACCCGATTTATCGTGTCGCAACAAAAGTGCCACCGTCGGCCGATTGCTATTCAGACTGATTTACATAGGCTTATGGGGCATTATAGGCTTTGTAAAGCCCTGAACATGTCCTGTAACTCTTGAGATTATGAACGCTTTATGAACACAGGTTAAAGACAGCCAAATCCCCGAATGATACCACATTTTACTTGTATAAGAGCTAATGCAACAAAGTGCTGTACATAGTTTCGCGGAAATTACCACCGAAGTACAAGGAACACAAAAGCCGGACAGGTTGCTTCATATTTTTGGAGTGCTTCAATCGAGTTTGGCCTTGGCAGAGCTTTATGGGGTAGATACAGAAAAAGCTGCGCTTGCGGCTTTGCTTCATGATTGCGCCAAGCATTACGGCCGGGAACAGACTATGGCGCTTCATAAACTTGGTCAAATTAATCTGACGGAAGAGGATCTAAAATACCCGGCGCTGTGGCATGGATCGGTAGCTGCCTGGCTGGCTAAATCGCGTTTTGGTATAACAGATGCTGAGGTGCTGGACGCTGTCGAACACCATACAGTTGGGCATAGTGATCCGTCACCACTGCTGCAGATTCTTATGTGCGCTGACTATACAGAGCCAACACGAACTCAGCCGGGCGTTCAGGAATTGCGTCTGGCTGTCCGGAATAACTTGCGGACCGGCCTTTCAGCCGTATTGGATGCAAAAATTGAGGAAATAATTGCAAAAGGTCAAGAGCCCCATTCAAGAATTTACGAAACCAAGAAGTCACTGGAGAACTAATGGCATTATCCGCCAGTAAAAATATTATGCCCGGTCAGCAGAAGGCTGAAAAAATTGCCGCCGTAGCCAGTGAGGCTAAGGCTGAAGGCATCGTCATCCTTGATTTGCGTGATCTTAGCAACATCACGGATTATTTCGTGGTGTTTACCGGAACGAGCCCTGTTCATCTCCGCTCCGTAGGTGATAAGATTGAAGAGGCTCTGAAAAAGGAAGGCATAAAGCCCGGCCAGGTTGATGGACAGCGGGGTGCAGGATGGCTTGTGTTTGATTACGGAAACGTGATCGTGCACGCTATGTTGAAGGAATCACGCGAACTTTTCGACCTCGAAAGATTGTGGGGCGATGCTCCACGAACCGATTGGGAGTAAACACTCCCCCACTTTAACTGTATAGGTCGTCTGTCAGACCTGATTTTTTAATATGAAAGGCCTCGGAACAAATGGAATTCAAAATTGGTGATGTCGTAGTGGAACCGAGCATTGGCATCTGCAACGTCGAAGGAATTCGTCGGATTACCGTCGATCAGCAGACACAGGATTATTACGTGTTCCATGCGCAAAATAACGCCACGGTACTTGTTCCGAAAAACCAGATTGAAAAGCGCGGCGTGCGCAAACCCATGAGCAAGGAAGACGCTAAAAAAGTTCTTTCCCTCCTGAAACAGCCCACGTCTCCCAACCGCAATGACGCTCGAATGCAGTATAGCGCCTACCGCGAGATTATGAACAGTGGTGATCCCAACAAGATATCCAAACTTTTGCGCGACCTGTACACCCTCGACCAGACCAATGAGCTCAAAGGCAAAGAGCGTGAAATAATGGAACAGGCGAAAAAGTTCCTGGTGGACGAAATTACATATATCAGCGCCGATTCCAAGGTCAAGATCACGGACGACATCCAAGAGTCTCTGAAAGCCATGTATAAGAAAAAGGTTTTGAGAGACCGCGAAGCCCGCAAAAAAGCGGCAACCAATCTTTAATCGTATTCCCCGGTAAGGGGCTGCAAGTCTCACTTAACAACGGTGATCGCCCTGTCAGCGGTCACCGTTTTTATTTTTTACGGCATGTCTTCCTTTATAGGTGAGGATCGGCTGAACCTCTGGTTGACAGAAACATCCGCGCGACGCTCCAAAGGGGTATAGAACAATAATTCAGTAATCGCCTGTGAAACCACCCACTAACTCATTTCCATCTTCCATAATTTTTTCCACGACTCTTTATCTTGTCTGGGGCGTTTTTGCCGTGGGCACGAAATCGTTGGCGCCATGGTTTTTCTGGGCGACCATGGTGGCGTTGCCCACGACGGCCATTATCCATGAGTGCCGGACCTGGCTGATGTCGCCATCGGCTCGAAAAATTTATATCATTTGCGGATCCTTATTTATCATTCTCGTTGGCTGGGCGGTCATGCGAAGCCAGATATACGACGCATCAGTTGAGGGGACTTACTGGCAGGACGACCACAACTACTATAATGAATCCGCCGCAATAGCCAAGGCCTGGTCAACTCGTTATTACCCGGACCTTCACTTGAAGGGAAGCCCCCCTTACCTGGGGACACTTCATACTGGATATCATCGCCCCCTGGCATCCGTTTTTCTGATATTTGGTCCCTCCACCCTGGCTGGTTTGATCTTAAACGCATTCAGTCTGGCCTGTCTGCCTTTGCTGTGTGCTCTCTGCGCCAGATGGTTATTTCCCGGCGCAACCAGCATCCACCAGGAAAACGCTCCCCACCGCCGATTTTCGTGGCTTACAACAGACACCGCATTGTGCGCCGCTGTATTAACTGCACTCCATCCAGCCCAGTTTTACTGGTTGTCATACTTGATGAAAGATGCCTGGACGGCTTTCGTTTTTATGGCAACCATGGCCGTCCTGCTGGGGGCTGTTCGAGAAAAAAGCCTTCCCCTGGCTATTTCCTTCGCACTTCTGCTGTCATATCTTTTCAGTGTCAGGATTTACGCAGGAGCCTCATTACTTTTCGGTCTCATTCTCCTGCCCGGCTTGAAGCTGAAACGACATCATTTCGTTCAGCTTGTACTGGGCGTAGGATTAATTGGCGTCCTTTTGCTGAGATACACGGAACTGGGCGCTTCACTGGCGGCTCAAATGCAAAATAGTCTAGCCTCATTGGGTCCCAAGGATGTACGATCCTCCTCCGACGTTCTAAAACAGCTTTTCGCTGGCATTCCCCGCCTGTTTCTGGCTCCATACGCCTGGATTATCTTGCCAGAACCGTCCCCTCAATACGGCATGTATCCCGGCATGTGGTACTTATATCTTGCAGGGTATCCGCTGGCCTTCTCCGGGCTATATGTGGCCGTCAAAAAAAACATCCAGCTTGCTATAATTCCTGTTGCGGCCTTTGGTGTCGCCGCACTGGTGTTCCTCACTTCAGAATTTGGCGGCAATGCCTCTCGCCAGCGATTTTATCTGGAGTATATATTTCTCATTTTTGCGGCATACGGGCTGAAACACCCAAGGCTGCCATGGGTGGTAGCCATAGTGCTGTTACAGGCCATCTGGATCATGGGCCAGCTTATTGCTCTGAGAAATCAGGCTGGATAATAATAATCCCGGAACATGGAATGTCCCGGGAAAGAAATGCAATTAGATCAGAAAGAAATCATTTATGCAGATGGATGCTGTTGCGGTTATTACTGATTGTCACCCTGGTTACCAGAGTTCTCAGTGCCTCTAATCTTTTCCCAGCGAGCTTTCTGAGCCGCCGCCATTCTGGCTTTGGTTTCAGGACTCATTTTGCGGCGAGGCTTACGCTGCGTCGTTGATCCAGATGTACTGGACTCTTTAGGTGCCGCAGCAGAACGGCCTGCCCGGCTCGTGCTCCCACCAGCCAGTCCACTAATTCGAAGACTCAGATTGCCAACTACACGATCACCTTCCAACAATGCAACCTCAAGCGCTTCACCGCTGTTTAAATCCAAAGCTACTTTCATGATATTCTCCAAGAGAAATTCGGTATGGATTCAATCATACATAAATAATACCGGGATGCTTCATATTTTTATTAAGTGGATTCAACAAACAGAATGATCAGGAGTGCAAAATGAAGAAATACATATTACAACCCGATAAAGGGTTTGCTGGCCTGGAACTCATTGATGATCAGGCACTGTCCCACCCAGAGCACGGTGAAGTAAAGGTGCGGGTTCATGCCACATCCCTCAATTACCGTGATTTGCTCATTGCCAGCGGAAGTTATGGGCCAGGCGTCCTGCAAAACATTATCCCTTTGTCAGATGGAGCCGGGGAGGTTGCCGCTGTAGGTCCCGGAGTGGAAAACGTCAAACCTGGAGACCGGGTTGCCGGGGCGTTTTTTACCAATTGGGTTAATGGACCAATCTCCGCCGAGGCTGTCCAATATGCATTGGGGGGAACATTTCATGGAATGCTCACCGAATATGTAACTTTACCGGCACAGGCATGCCTTCCAATTCCCGAACATATGAGCTATGAAGAAGCCGCCACTCTTCCCTGCGCAGCTTTAACTGCATGGAATGCGCTGGTAGATAACGGAAAACTCCATTCAGGACAAACTGTCCTTTTGCAGGGCACCGGCGGTGTCTCAATATTTGCCCTTCAGCTCGCCAAAATGATGGGAGCCATAGTCATCCAGACATCAAGCAGCGACGAAAAACTTTCCAAGGCCAAAAAGCTGGGCGCGGATCATTTGATTAATTATAAGTCCGCCCCGGAATGGCAGGACGAAGTTTTGAACATTACGGAAGGCAAAGGTGCTGATATTATTGTGGAAGTTGGCGGATACGGCACTCTAGAGCGCTCACTGCAGGCCGTAAAAGTTGGCGGATTAGTGGCGACTATTGGTTTGGTTTCCGGAGTTGGAAAAATTAATCCCCTACCCATTATCATGCGTGCGGTGCGCCTTAACGGCATCTATGTGGGAAGTCATGCCATGTTTAGGGACATGGTAAAAGCCATGGAAACTACTAAACTTAAGCCTGAGATCGACCGCGTATTCCCATTTGAAGAAGCCATTGAAGCATACAAATATCAGGAGAGCGGCGCTCATCTTGGAAAAGTCGTTATTAAAGTTGGCTGACACGATCAGGATATAAAGGTATAAATTTCGCTGGTTCAGAGCGAGACTAGCTTTAACTTAAGGAGATCGCATTAATGAATCAGAAAATCTGCTTTAAAACACTGGCATCCGTTGCTGTCCTCGCCAGCCTGGCCGTATTGCCTGTATCTGCTCAAACAACGACTGGCACAGCCGTTACAGCAGCTAACACGCCGGCAATAGTTTCCCCCCAGCCCACTCAGAGTGCAGCCCCAGTCCTTCTGAAGCTGGATGAAATTGATTCTCAATTGAGAGAAGAATCCGACGGCCAGAACGGGCTTTGGCAGAAGATGATCCTGACGGAGCCTGATACCCGTTTGGTTCTCCTTTGCTTCGATGCCAACGGTACCAAGGAGGATCACAGCGTCCCGGGACGCGCTACGATTACTGTTATTGACGGCGCTGTGAATTTTGATGTCGGCGGTACGGCCTTCGACATGAAAGCGGGCGATGTTATCGTGCTTGAGCCAAATGTTGAACATAACCTGACAGCGAGCGAGAAGAGTCGCGTGCTCGTCAATATCAACATGCGGACAGTTCAGTCCGGACCCGGCGGAGCCGCTGCTAGTCAACCCTGAGTAATGCCTTCACTGACAGATGACACGCCCGAGGCCATCAAACGCTTCGGGCGCTTTTTTTAATGTTTACCAGTTTTCTCAAGCATTGCTCCTTCACCAGGAATCGCAAATCCAATTTACACTCTTAAAAAAGTGATAAGGTTTACTATAAATTCTTGCTAGTCTCCAACTAGAACCCATAAAGAATGACTATTTATCAAGTGCCATGGTATAATATATACAAATGCTCTTGGCGAAATTACCTGCAGTGATGGAGCTGCCAAAATATTTGGGCAATTATGGAGGGCTAATTGAAAGTTACAGAAGTGATCGGTCGGAATCTCGCACCAGGAGATTTAATCGGCCCACTTGAAGGTCCCTGGGTGAAAGTCATGTTCGTTTCAAGACCATCCAAGGGACGCACTCACGTTACATGGCTAGAACTCGACACTCAGCGTACTTTATCGCGAGTTGTCAATGCCGTGAAAAAATTTCAGGTCTTGCGACCCCGAATTTAAGCTCAGTTTGCGTTAATTTCTCGCAACAAACATTTAAGCGCCAAGCATCGCGTAACAGCAAAACCCAGGTTGATAGTCAACCTGGGTTGTTTGCTATAATGAATTCTATTCTTTAACCGCACTTGCAATATGATTGTTGTTCAGCTATCTTGATCAGCCAAATTCATCAAATAGCTGAAACTTAATCCGCTGAACGCCGTGCGTTCGAAAAAGGTTTTTCATAAGGCTGTCACTCAGATTCACGCGCAACTGGTTTGGCAGATCCACGCGCAATTCCGAATCCCGGTCCGCCGTCGTGAAAACCAGCCGCACAGGCTTGTCTCCCGGCGAAGATTTTATGGCTCCGCCCAGCTTTTCCACGAGCCCATTCTGAGCCGCCTCCGGGTCCAGTCTTAATTCAAGCCATTCAGTGCGCTGCTGTCTGACTTCTTCCACCAGCATCACACTATTAGCCAGCATCTTCTTTTCACCGCCGCGATCCTGCACCTTCCCCCGCACCAGGATAACATTATCCACCATGATATGGTGGCGGCATTTCTCGTAGGCATCCTTAAAGAACACCACTTCAATACTGCTTGTCGGATCAGAAATATCCACAAAGGCCATGTTCCCGCCATTTCGATCAACCTTCGGTGTAATCCGGCTTATCATCCCAACAATATTGGCGTATTGGCCATCTTCCGCCTGATCGATCCGTGAAATTGGGAAATCCGCAAAGCAGGCAATATCGGGTTCATAAGCATCCAGGGGATGCCCACTTACGAAATAGCCAATAAGATCTTTTTCGTGTTGCAGCCGAACCCGTTCATCCAACTCCGGAATATCCCGAATCTGCACAGCCTGCGCTTCGGCCACTCCCCCACCAGAATCCTCCGCGAAAGCGTCAAAAAGACTGGCCTGCCCCCGGGCTTTTTCCTGAGCCGCCGCATTTGCCAGCGCAAGGCAAGATTCCGCGATATCCAAAAGCTGACTGCGACGATAGCCCATAGAGTCAAAGGCCCCGGCTTTGATCAGGCAATCAAGCGTGTTGGCCCGCAGCATAGACGGATCAGCCCTGCTGCAGAAATCCTCAAACGTCCTATAATGTCCGTTTTCGTTTCGCTCGGCCACCAGGCTTTCTACCAGGGCCTCGCCAACGTTCTTGATTCCCGCCAAACCAAACCGCACTGTTTTCTTTCGCGGCGTAAAGTTCTTTTCACTCTCATTTACGTCTGGACCCAGAATTTTGATCCCTGACTCGCGGGCTTCCGTAAAGAACGTAATCATGTCCTCCACCTTACCGCCTATGGCATTCGTCATCAGAGCTGCCAGGTATTCCACCGGGAAATGAGCTTTCAGATAAGCCGTACGGAACGAAATGATCGCATAGGCAGCCGAGTGGGATTTGTTGAAACCATAACCGGCAAAGTAATCGATCTGCTGGAAGATGTGGTCCGAGACTTTCTCGTCGACACCATTGACCGTCTTCGCGCCTTCAATGAATTCTACACGGATCTTGGCCATTTCGTCGGCCTTCTTCTTACCCATCGCCCGGCGCATCAAATCAGCGCCGCCCAAGGTAAAACCAGCCAAAACCTGGGCAATCTTCATTACCTGTTCCTGATAAAGAATGATGCCATAGGTCTCTTTTAAGATTGGCTCCAACAGCGGGTGGTCGTATTTTACCTCCTTGCGGCCATGCTTGCGCGCCACAAAGTCATCCACCATGCCGCTGCCCAATGGGCCCGGACGATACAGGGCCAGCAATGCGGTCAGATCTTCAAAGCTGTTTGGTCGCAGGCTGCGTACCAGTGAGGTCATTCCACCCGATTCAAGCTGGAACACACCAAACGTTCGCCCTTCGGATAAATGCCTATATGTTTTCGGATCACTGAGAGGAATCTCCGCCCAGTCGATTTCCACCCCATGGTTTTTGCGCACGTGATCCAGGCAGTTTTCGATGACCGTAAGGTTTTTAAGGCCAAGGAAGTCCATCTTCAACATACCCAACTCTTCCACGGTGCCCATGGTATACTGGGTGGCAATATCGTTGGAATCTGCTGGTTTATAGACCGGTACCAGGTCAGAAATATCCCGGTCGCTGATCACCACACCTGCCGCGTGGGTACTCGCGTGACGGGCCATGCCTTCCATGGCTTTGGCGTAGTCCATCACCTTGCGCAATGTGGCGTCGTTTTCATACATGTCCCGCAGATCAGGGATTGTATCCAGCGCCGTCTCCAGCGTCGTCTTCCCACTCTCCGCTTTCAGCAGAGTCGGGATCATCTTTGATGCCCGATCCACATCCTGCAACGGCACGTTCATGGCGCGGCCCACGTCACGAATGGCGTTTTTCGGCTTAAGGGTCCCAAACGTAATGATCTGCGCCACATTTCGTTCGCCGTACTTACGTTTGACATATTCAATAACGCGGCCGCGATTTTCAAAGCAGAAGTCGATATCAATATCCGGCATACTCACCCGTTCCGGATTCAGGAATCGTTCAAAGATCAGCCCATGTTCGATGGGATCAATATCTGTAATTTCCAGAGCATACGCAACCAGGCTGCCCGCCGCGCTCCCCCTGCCCGGCCCGACCGGAATCCCTTCATTCTTGGCGTAACCGATAAAATCGCCCACAATTAAAAAGTAAGAACTGAAACCCATGGAAATGATGCAGGCCAGTTCCATCTCGGCGCGCTCAATCTGGGCCTGGGTCGGCTCTTTATAACGCTTTTTCAATCCTTCAAAAGTTAAATGGCGAAGATACTCGTCCGTCGTAAATCCTTCCGGAGGCTGAAAAGCCGGCAGGAGCTTCTGGTTAAACTTCAGGTCACAGTTACACCGTTCCGCCACCGCCAAGGTTTCCCGACAGGCCTCCGGCATTTCCGCAAACACCTCATACATTTCCTCCGCCGTCTTTACATAGAAGGCGTCACTGCTGAATTTGAAGCGTTTCTCATCCAGCAGCGTCTTTCCGGTCTGGATGCATAGCAGCACATCATGAAACGCTGCATCTTCTTTCATTGTATAATGGCAATCGTTGGTCGCCAGCAGGGGCACTTGGTAGTGCTTCGCAAACTCCCGCATATAGCGAACGACAGTTTTCTGCTCCGGCAGGTCATGATCCTGCACCTCAAAGTAGAAGCGGTCACGACCGAAAATCTGCATATAATCATCGATCAGCTTCTTCGCCTTATCCTCCCGTCCCTCGACCAGGGCTTCCGGGATCTCCCCCTTCAGACATGATGATGTCGCAATGACACCTTTGCTGTACTTGGCCAGCACCTCGTGATCAATTCTCGGCTTATAGTACATCCCCTCAGTGTAGCCGATAGACGACAGCTTGGCAATGTTCAGATAACCTTCATAATCCTCCGCCAGCAGCAGCAAATGGTTTGCCGACCGCCGCTCCAGCGTGTCTCCCCGCTTATGGCGCCCTTCGGGAGCCAGGTAAACCTCACAACCGATGATCGGTTTGATGTCGTCCTTTTTGCACTGCTTGTAAAAGTTCACTGCCCCAAACATATTGCCATGATCGGTCAGGGCCACCGCCTTCATTCCCAGTTGATGAAGCCGTTTGGTTAGCTGATCAAACCGGCAGGCGCCGTCCAGCAGGCTAAACTCACTATGCAGATGCAGATGAACAAACTCAGGTTTTGACACAGTTTCGATACCTCAGAATAACCCATACATACCCGACGAGGATATGCTATAAAAACTGTCTTCCGTCGAGCCAGGAACTCCATCTCGGACAGAATCCAGTGGTTTTAGCTTTCCCCCTCTTCAAGTCCCCCGCAAGTCGGCAAATAACTTCAGATTTCCGGTTGACCCCCGCCCGTGTCTGTCGTTGCATTAGAGGTGTTAAACTAACCAAATTGGGGATTTTCCATGATTCGCTACGTCGCATTACTACTGCTGGGGCTTTGGGCCACCGCCGTCTGCGCTCAGATCCAGCCGTTTACTTTCATCCAGTTCACAGACCCACATATCGGTATCAATGATAACGAGGTAAACCTCGAAGCCGCACTGAAGGACGTGGAAGAAAATTTTCCCGAAGCCGAGTTTATTCTCCTTACCGGGGACATCACCGAATACGGCTATGAATCCGAATACGACATCGTAAAACCAATTCTCGAAGCCAGCAAACGCCCCATATATCCAGCCATGGGCAATCACGACGTCCGCTGGTCAGACAGCGGCAAAGAAAACTATCGTCGTGCTCTCGGCGAAACCTATAAAATGTTTGATCACAAAGGCGTACGCTTTGTCATCATGGACAGCTCCATGCTTATCGAGCATTATGGGCATCTGGATGGACTTCAGATGAAGCAGTTGGAAGAGGATCTCAAATCCGCCCCGAAAGATGGCTTCACCGTGATTGCCATGCACCATCCTGCGCTCCACCGCGGGCACTTCATTGACAACGAATTCAAATTTGCTGAAATGATTTCTAACTATAATGTCCCGCTCGTCGTCGACGGCCATGGACACACCTTCCAGCGACGCGCCCGCAATGGCACCACCTACACCATGGGTGGCAGCGTCAGCAGCAAAGGTTCGCCGGCCCGCAGTTACCGCGTTTTTCGCGTCGAACCAAACCAAATTTCAGCTATCACCCGCATTTACTCTGAAGACAAGACTTCCGAAGAGGACCCGATTCCGACAGACAGCCGTGCCAACCGCGGTACTCTAAATGCCATCATGACAGATACCACTCTTCAAGTTTCCGTTCAACTCAACGACTCCCCTTACTCCGGTCCCGCAGCTCTCGTCCTCGACCAGCAGTCCAGCGCTGGCCTTGAGATTAAGTCCGGTCTGCTTGATCTCACCGGCACAAAGTTGAAAAATGGCATTCATCAGCTTACCGTGGAAGTCCCGGATAACGAAACCACTCTCATCAGCACCCTGCAATTTGAAACCGCAGACGATTCGCGCACGACCATCACCCGCCGTTTTCCCCTCGACAGCGGCAACCAGTCTCACCCGGTCGTTTTTGAAGATATCCTTTATGTCGGTGCCAACGACGGCTACATGCGGGCTTTTGACCTGGCCAGCGAAGAAGGCAAAACTCTCTGGCAGCGAAATCTTAACAGTGAAGTGCTCTCCAGCCCCGCTGTTACATCCACAGCTCTTGTGGTGGGAAGCATGGACAGCCACGTTTATTGCCTCGACCCAAAAACCGGGGCGGAAATCTGGAAGTTTAAAACAGAGCAGGCTGTTCTGGCCAGCCCCCTCGTCACCGAAGACACCGTTTATATTGGCAGTGGGGACAAAAACATGTATGCCCTGGATCTTAAATCCGGCGAAAAGAAATGGTCCTTTGCCGCAGAAAATCTTATTAAAGCCACCCCGGCTCTTGCCAATGGCCGACTCTTCTTTGGTGCCTGGGATAATTTCTTCTACGCCTTGGACGCTGAAGATGGTGAACTTATCTGGAAAATTCCCATTTCTCAACACGCCAGCGGCTGGCTTTCCGCAGCCACGTCAAACCCCGTCATTTCCGGCGATAATATCATCGTCTGCTCCCACGACTACACCGTACGCTGCATCAGCCAGGCCACCGGTGGAACCATGTGGGCTTATCGGCCCCAGAAAGATGAACTCGGCCCCAGCTACAGCACCGCAGTCATTAAAGATGGCGTGGCTTACTTTGGCAGCATTAATGGCCACGTCGTCGGACATGATGTGGAGTATGGTCACAAAGTGTTTGATCTCCCAGTCCGCCCGGAAAAGAAAGACGATCTTTTCGACTCCGTTCCACGCCTGAGAGGCGATAAACTATACATCGGATCCGTCGGAGGAAATGTTTATTGCGTCGACCTCTCTGAAAACAAGGTTGAGTGGAGTGTTGCCTTGCAGCCCGGTTTCATCTTCACTGGCCCGGCCTTATGGCGTGATCGCGTTTTGGTGGGCTCCCTCAATGATATGGTCTACGAAATCCAGGAAAAGTAACCATTTCGGAGCGCCGGGTATCGCCCGGCG
Organism: uncultured Candidatus Sumerlaeota bacterium; assembly: GCA_964444305.1. Taxonomy (GTDB): domain Bacteria; phylum Sumerlaeota; class Sumerlaeia; order Sumerlaeales; family Sumerlaeaceae; genus JAKFFN01. The sequence goes on along the minus strand of CAYUGQ010000007.1, from coordinate 5,355 downwards.
CTCCATAATTTTATCTGATTCATAGCCGGGCACTAAGCTTGCATCGCCCTTGTATCTATTGCCCCATCAACAACATACGCGATCATCACGACTTTGTGAAATTTTTCTCTTGCTTCGTTGCATAAAGCCGAGGCTAGTTTTGTCACTAAAGCTTAACTGGCAAGGCATTGCGCCCAGAATGACAGAATTGGATTCCTGTGCTTGAACTTCTAGTTTATACGATTCTTGTGGTTGGGATGGCCTGCATAATCATTGGCCTGAGCCATTTTCTCGGCAAACCCACCCCCAATAAAGTAAAAGATGCCCCTTATGAGTCTGGCGTTGCCCCGACAGGTGCCGCTCATGTAAAAACATCTATCCCCTATTATCTCGTTGCCATCTTCTTTCTAATGTTTGACGTCGAGATGGCATTCCTTTTCACTTATGCTATGGGCGTCCGTGAACTGGGGTGGGATGGATTTGTTAAAGTGTTAATATTTATCGGATTTTTAGCCGGCGGTCTCGCCTACATCTGGCTGAGAGGAGGTCTACAATGGCGCCATCCTTCGAAAAAAGTTCCCAGCAACCATTCGTCTTCGCGCGTTTAAGTGACATGGTCAACTGGGGGCGTAAGTACTCCATCTGGCCTTTCAACTTTGGACTGAGCTGTTGCTACGTGGAAATGATGACATCGTTCACGTCGCCTTATGACGTAAGCCGTTTCGGAGCCGAAGTCCTTCGCGGTTCCCCCCGTGAGGCTGATCTCATGGTTATCGCCGGCACCGTCTTTAAAAAAATGGCTCCCAGCATCGTCCGCCTCTATGAACAGCTCATGGAACCCCGCTGGGTTATTTCCATGGGGTCATGTGCTAACTCCGGAGGAATGTATGACATCTACAGCGTCGTCCAGGGTATCGATACACTACTACCAGTTGACGTCTACATCCCCGGCTGCCCTCCCCGCCCTGAAGCCTTCCTTGAAGGACTGATGCTTCTTCAGGAACAGGTGCAGCAAAGCCGTCAGCGGCCTCTCGGCCTCGTGCTGGAAGACAACGCGTTTCGCCCAGTTACACCCGGCGTACTTACCACTCCTACAGGTGAGCCCCTGAAATGAAGTTTTCGCGCAGCGTAGAAAAGCCAATCTGGGAAACATCTGAGAACACGCTTCTTCATGGTGATCGCGGAATCGTTGGTTACGATAATGTGCGAAGCGTTCGCCCTTCGGAAATCGTTAATAGCATCAACCGCTTGAAAACTGATGCCGAAAAGCCCTATCGAATGCTTCTCGACGTCACCGCAGTTGATGAATCTCAGCGCCAGGGTCGCCCCGCCGGTGAAAAGCATCGTTTCACCATGCAGTATACTCTTCTTAGCCCCGAACGCGGCGAAACTGTTCTTCTCAAAGTTCCCGTCGAAGACACCGCCGACGAACCAACGGTGCCGTCCATATCCAGCACGTTTAAAAACGCCGACTGGTATGAACGTGAAGTCTACGACATGTTCGGCATCAAGTTTGACGGCCACCCAAATCAGCGCCGCATCCTTATGCCGGACTGGTGGAAGGGCTATCCCCTGCGAAAAGATCACCCCAACCGCGCCACCGAAATGGAACCCCTGGTCGTGCGCCCGGAAGATCTGCAAGAGTTTGAAGGCTTCGAAGTATTTCAGTCCGGTGACTCCGCCATACGCACAAAAGGTGCGGACGGCGAAGACCTAATGATTCTCAACCTGGGTCCTAACCACCCGGGAACCCACGGTGTTCTTCGTGTCGTCCTGACCATGAACGGCGAATACCTGGAAAAAGTTTATCCCGTCATCGGTTACCATCATCGAGGCGCGGAAAAAATGGCTGAGCGCCAGACTTTCCATACCTATATTCCCTACACCGACCGCGTAGATTACCTTGGCGGAACCTATAACGAACTGCCGTATGTTATGGCTTGCGAAAAGCTCGCCGGCATCGAAGTGCCTGAACGCGCCCAGGTCATGCGTATCATGATCGGCGAAATCTATCGGATCTGTAATCACCTCGTCTGGCTCGGCACTTTCGGCCACGACGTTGGTGCAATGACTCCCGTTTTTTACACCTTCCGCGAGCGTGAAAAACTCTTCAAGATCATCGAAATGATCACCGGCGGACGCATGCATCCAAATTTCCTTCGTATCGGCGGATGCAGCATGGATCTCCCCCCTGGATGGCGCGAACCTATCCTTGAATTCCTTAAGGATTTCGACAAGCACCTTAACGAATACTTTAACCTCATGTTTAAAAACCCCATCTTTAAAAGCCGCACTATTGGCGTCGGGGTTATGAACGAGGAAGAGTGCTGGGAGTGGGGCGTAACCGGCCCGAATCTCCGTGGTGCCGGCTCAAAGTGGGATGCCCGCAAAGCCATGCCTTATGGTGGATACGAAGCATTTGAGTTCGACATTCCGTCCCTCCCGGACGGCGACTGCTGGTCTCGCGGAGCCTGTCGTCATGCGGAAATGGCCGAAAGCGCGCGCATCATCAAGCAGTGCGTTGATATGATGCCCGACGGCGAGTACATCAGCCGTGACAACCGTTATGCGTTTCCGCCGGCAAAGGCTGAAACCATGATGGATATCGAGGCTCTCATCAACCATTTCCTCGCCGTTGGATGGGGCCTGGATCTCCCACCGGGCGAAGCCGTTCAATACGTCGAACAGCCAAAGGGTTTCGGCGGATATCACGTCATCAGCGATGGCCGCACATCACCGTACCGTCTTCGGGTCAGAGCACCTAGCTTTGCCCACATGCAAACCCTGCCTGCTCTCTGTGAAGGTTTCCTTCTCAGCGATTTGCTGGCTGTCATCGGTGCGATGGACTATGTTCTGGCGGATGTGGATCGATAATTATGGTAACAAATTCTAACATACTGGCCCTGCGCGCCAGCGACAAGCTGATCATGTCGAACGCCGAAGCGGATGCTCTCCCCTCTCTGCCGGACGACCTGCGCGATCACCTCAGTGAGCACTGCACCCATTACGCCGACCGCCGCGTCGGCCTAATCTGGGTCATGCAGCAGCTTCAGAATTATTACGGCGGCTGGTTGCCAAACCGCGGCATTAACGAAGCCTCAGACATTGTTGGTGTCTCGCGCCCCGAAGTGGAAGGCGTTGCAACCTTCTTTAACTGGTTCTTCCGTGAGCCCGTCGGTCGTAATATCATCGTCATGTGTGACTCCATTTCCTGCTATCTCGGCGGCTGTGATAACAACCGTGAGCATCTGGAGCAAAAACTCGGTATCAAATTGGGTGAAACCACCCCAGATGGCGAATACACCCTGCTACCCATCGTCTGCCTGGGCAACTGTGACAAAGCCCCCTGTATGATGGTGGGCGATGAGCTTCACAGCAATTTGACCACGGAAACTCTTGATCAGATTTTCAGCGCGAACGGCTCGGCCAAACCGGCTGCCTCCGCCTCAACTGGCGGTGCAACATCTCAGCCACCGCCGGAAACCAGCGATCAGACAGGGTCTGATCCTGCCCCGGAGAAAACCGTAGATTCCCCCACTGAGAACAGCGACGGAGGCAAAAAGTAATGGCTGAAGTTAAAGTTCTAACCAAAAACTTTGACCTGCAAAACCCCGGCGAACCCGTCTTCCATGACAAGTATGTAGGCAACGGCGGCTACGAGGGCCTCCGCAAAGCCGTCAAAATGACTCCTGCCGAAGTTCAGCAGGTCGTAAAAGACAGCGCCCTTCGCGGCCGCGGAGGTGCAGGTTTTCCCACCGGAATGAAGTGGTCGTTTGTCCCTATGGATTTCGAGGGACAAAAGTACCTTGTCTGCAACTGCGACGAGATGGAACCCGGCACGTTTAAAGATCGTGCTCTCATTCAGAATGATCCTCATCAGCTCATCGAAGGCATGATCATTTCCGCCTACGCCATGCAGATGACAAAAGGCTTCATTTTCGTAAGATACGAATACGCTTATGGTTCTTCGATCCTCGATCGTGCCATCGCCGAAGCTGAAGAAAAAGGACTCTTGGGCAAGAACATCCTCGGCAGCGGGTTTGATTTTCACCTTGAAACCCACCTAAGCGCCGGACGCTACATCTGCGGCGAAGAGACCGCTCTGCTAAACGCTCTGGAAGGCAAACGCGCAAACCCGCGAAGCAAGCCGCCTTTCCCCCAGGTTCGAGGATTCCTCGGACAGCCCACCATCGTCAATAACGTCGAGACCTTCTCGAACATTCCGCATATCCTGGCAAACGGAGCCGAGTGGTTTAAGGGTCTTGGCCTCACGGGCAATGCAGGAACAAAAATCATGGGTGCCAGCGGACGTCTTAAAAAACCCGGCCTGTGGGAGCTTCCTCTCGGAACGCCTATTGATGAAATCATGGAAGATTACGCCGGCGGCCCCAGCCGCAGTCCGTGGAAAGGTATCATTCCCGGCGGCCTTTCAACTCCCTTTATGACGCCCGATCAGTTTGATACCCCCATGGATTATGACACTGTCGGCAAAGCGGGATCCCGTATGGGTACAGCAGGAATTATCGCTTTCGATGAAGACGACTGCATCGTCAAGGCCACGTCGAATATCATGCTGTTCTACGCCCGCGAAAGCTGCGGTTTCTGCACGCCTTGCCGCGAGGGTATTCCCTGGATTTACGAGATTGTCACCGCCATAGCAAACGGCAAAGGCAACGCCTCGGACCTTGGTGTTCTCGACGACATGTCAAAGCACATCCTTCATACATTTTGCGCATTTGCGCCCGGTGCCCAGGGTCCTCTCCTGAGCGCCATCACCACGTTCCGACATGAGTTTGAAGCCAAAATTGCCGAGGCTGGCACCGCCCCGGCAACTCCGGGGTCAAAACCGGAATTCTGGCGTGATAAAGTGGCGGGGGTTTAATGGTTTATGGCTGAGAAAGTAAAAATCACAATCGACGGGGTTACCCGTGAGGTAGACGCTGACACAAACGTGCTTCAGGCTATCCTCAATGAAGGACAGGTCATTCCTCACTTCTGCTATCATGAAGCCCTCGGCGCTGCCGGGGCCTGTCGCCTATGTGCATGCATGATTGCTCCCGGTGAAGATAAACCCGCCCGTCTCGAGATGAGCTGTATGGTCAAGGTGGCCGACGGCATGGTTGTCAATGTCAACGACGACTACGCATCGAAGTTCCGCAAGCAGGTCATCGAAGACCTCATGCTGAATCACCCCCATGACTGCCCCGTCTGCGACGAAGGTGGCGAGTGTATGCTTCAGGACATGACGGTCCTCAGCGAACACCAGCACCGCCGTAACCGTTTCTCCAAACGCACCTGGGTTAACCAGGACCTTGGCCCGTTCATCCATCATGAAATGAACCGCTGCATTCAGTGTTATCGCTGTGTTCGTTATTA
>CAYUGQ010000006.1:0-43213 GCA_964444305.1 uncultured Candidatus Sumerlaeota bacterium | reverse complement strand
CGGGGAAACCGGGGATGTGCTGCATGCCGGGAACCCTGCTTCAACCGGCAAGCCAATCCTGTCTTGTTACAGTTGCTACAGATGCTACCTCGGAGGCATGTACATTCCCGCCGCTGTTCTGGCGGATTTTCCTCACGCTTTGAGAGTTCTTTGTAGCACTTGAAATTCAGTTTTCAACCCAAATTCAGATTAAAATGAATAGTTAGTCGTGCAAACCGTTGCACAAAGGTTGCACTTAAATTGATTTGTTTCTTAACTACTTCCTTGCCGGCTGGGGTGTTGCAGCACTCATTTTCGATTTGCAATGAGGCTGGCGAAACCTGATATCCATAAGGTTGAGCCGATGATGGCCCCTGTTATTGCGCAGGTGTAGTACAGAATGTGGAGTGGAAAAGCTTTGAGGGAGAAGGTGAGACCTCGACGCTGTGCGAGGAACTGATAGAAATCGAACTGAGTGTAGAGGAAAATGCTCAGGCTTATTGAGCTGAGGCTGAGGAAGAGGATGGAGGGTAAGAGACCCGGGAGTGCGAGTCCGGCAATGGCGAAGGCTGCAAAAAGGATAATATAAAGGGCGCTGAGCGCTTCGTTTTTTGATAGGTTGAGATTTGTTTCGGGTCGGTTTCGTTGAAGCTGCATAATCGTCCAGGGGGTGGCCCGTTTGAAGATGTCGGTCTTTAGTATGCTTAACAGGGTCCAACGTTTCAGGTGTTTGCATTGGATGTAGGGATGGAGCTCAATGGAATATCCTGCATCGGTGAGACGATAGCCGAGGTCGATGTCTTCCATGCGAGTGATGTTTTGGGAGCGAAAGCCGCCTGCTGCTTCAAAAGCAGAACGGCGTATGGCTCCGCATCCGGACCAGAAGGTGGCGACGGGTCCTTGGTTTTTCTGATGGATATAATGGTGAAGGAGATTCCGGAAAAGGGACGCGGTAGTGTGGACGGCGGGGCGGGAATCGTAGGAGCCGAACACGGCATGAAGCCGAGGATTTTCTGCAAGGGCGTCCCAGAGGCCGATCAGGGTTGACGAGGTGGCTTCGACATCGGCGTCAAGGAAGATGATGATGTCGCTTCGGGAGTGGCTGACACCGGTATTTCTGGCCTGTGCGGGGCCGGTGGGATGGGGATGGGAGATGACGGTGGCGCCGAGGGTTTGGGCGAAAGTTGCTGTATTGTCGGTGCTGGCATCGTCTACCAGAATGACTTCCCAGCCGAAGGGAAGAGATGCCATGATGGATCCCAGGGAGCGTTGGAGCCAGGGGGCGGCGTTCCGGGCGGGAATGACGATGGTGCAGGGTGGGGTCAGGGTCATGGGTCAGCTCTTAGTGTTACCGAAAACGTATAATCAGCGTTATGGAGGGGCAAGGGTTATCGGGCGAGTTAGTATTCCCAAGGCTTAACGAGTTCTTTGAAGGTGCGGCGAGGGGTGGCGGCTTCCCATTCGTCAGCGAGGTCGCGGGCGTGTTTTCTCATGTCTGAAAAGCTGGCTGAACTGCCCAAATGCTGGCGGGATTGGGCGAGAAATTGAACCTGTTGCAAAGAAAGGAACCAGGCGCTGTGGGCGAGCGTGGTGGTGAATGGGAGGTAGAGAAGCAAGCCGACTTGGGACCAGGCGCAGATGATGAAGAATGTGGTGGCTATAAGAAAAAAAGTGATCCAGAGGCCGGGGGTCAGGGTTACGGCGAGGAGGGCCTGGCTGAGATTTTGGCGGAATTTATACGGTGTATCGTCGGCGGTTGCTGCGCAGAGGACCGGCCATGCGAAAAAGAGGACAAGGAGTAGCAACCACCCCTGGAGACCTGCGAGGATCATGACGAACAACTGGATTCCGCGGGATTGGCTGGAGAAATCAAGGCTGAGATAAATGCGGAAGTTCATATAGCTTACAATGGCAGCAACGACCAGCATAGCGGAAAGGAAAAGAACCCGGCCCCAAGACTGTTTTACTCCTTGTGAGACATCCCTGATGCGAACGGGTTCTCCGTTGGCGGCCCGGGCGCAAAATCTAAGCAGAGCGGCGAAGACGAGCAGGGTGAGGATGCAGCAGGGAATTAAATAAAAAATGATATTCCACGGCGGACCCATGACTAATGCGGGGAAAAGTCCGAGAAAGAAAACGAGAGTGGGCAGGAGGGCGAGCAGCAGGAGGGTTCCGAGGTAATCGTATGTGTTCCAGAACCAGTGATAACAGAGTCGGAAAAACATCAGCGCGGTTTAACGGCGCGGGGGGCGTCAGAATTCATCATCATCGACGGTTTCGCGCTGAATCCGGGCTCCCAGTCCCTGAAGTTTTGTTTCGATCTGTTCGTAGCCGCGATCGATATGGTAGACGCGATTTACGATGGTAATTCCTTCGGCGGCAAGGCCAGCCACGACGAGGGCTGCAGAGGCGCGGAGATCGCTTGCCATGACGGGAGCGCCCATCAGTTCGGGAACTCCATGGATGACGGCGGTGCCGTTGGATACACGGATGTCTGCGCCCATGCGGTTAAGTTCAGCGGCATGCATGAACCGGTCGACGTAGATGTTTTCTTTAACGATACTTTCTCCGTCGACGATGCTTAGGAGGGCCATAAACTGAGCCTGCATGTCTGTCGGAAACCCGGGATAGACTAGAGTCTGGATATTTGTTGGGGTGTATTCGGCGGGGGTGCCATAAACGCGGCAGGTGTGGGGGTTGAGGGTTTCTACATGGACACCGATTTCGATCAACTTCTCGATGGTGGAGTCCATATCGTCCAGGGGACAGCCTTCAATCGTGACGTCACCGCCAGTGATGGCGGCGGCGGTCATGAAGGTGCCTGCTTCGATGCGGTCGCTGACGACAACGTGGTCTACGCCGGAGAGAGAGAATCCGCCCTGGATGGTGATTGATGCGGTTCCTGCTCCTTCGATGCGGGCGCCCATTTTGTTCAGGAAGTTGCAGAGTTCGACGACGTCGGGTTCGCGGGCGGCGCCGTGGATTATGGTTGTTCCTTTAGCAAGGCATGCAGCCATTACGACGTTACAGGTGGCGCCGACGCTGGAGCCGGTGGCGCCGGAGAGATTGAACTCGTCGCCGATGAGGCCGGTGGTTTCTGCGATGACATAGCCGTGTTCGAGGCGGACATCCGCGCCGAGTAATTCGAAGCCTTTGAGATGGAGGTCGATAGGCCGGGAGCCAATGGCGCATCCGCCGGGGAGAGAGACTTTGGCCTGCTTTAGACGTGCCAGCATGGGCCCCATGACATAGATTGATGCGCGCATTTTTCGTACGGTATCGTAAGGCGCTTCGGTTTCAGAAAAACCGGCGGGATCAATTGTCATGACGTTGTCACTGAAGTCTACGTCGGCCCCGAGGGATCGCAGAACTTCGGCCATGGTGCGCACATCGCGCAGGTTAGGCACGTTGCGCAAGGTTGTTGGTGTTTCGCCCAACAGGGCCGCCGCCATTAAGGGCAGGGTGGCATTTTTTGATCCGCTTACCTGAACTTTACCTTTGAGCGGCACTTGCCCGTCGATCACAATTCGCTGCATCCACTAGACTCCAGAACTTAATAAAATAAAATGACAAGCAGTGAGAAGCGATCGGCAGGCCAATTACATGCCCGGGCCAATTTTTGGTCCGCCGCTGCTGGCTCGCTCAGGCACGATGGCAATACAATCGATTTCCACGAGGACGTCTTTCGGGAGGCGTGCGACTTCGACAGTTGCGCGGGCTGGTGGATCGACCTGGAAAAATTTTGCGTAAACTTCGTTCATGGCGGGGAAATCTTCCATGTTCTTAAGGTAGACGGTGGTTTTTGCTACCTGGAACAGCCCGCTGTCGACGACCTGCAGGACGGCTTCGAGATTTTTGAGGACCTGTTCTGTCTGGGTGGCGACGTCGGTGCCTACGACTTCTCCGGAGGCGGGGTCCAGGGGAATGGAGCCGCTGCAGAAAATCATATTTCCGACCTTGATGGCCTGGGAATAGGGTCCGACGGCTTTAGGGGCCAGGGGTGAATCTACGACAACACGTTCAGCATTCAGCATTTTGTTCTCCCTCCAGATTTATCCGCGAGCCAGACCGATTCGGCCTGTCCGCACCAGTTCTTTAATGCCGTACTGGGACAGCAGATTTAATAGAGCTTCGAGTTTGTCGCCACTGCCGGAGGCCTCGATGGTGAGAGAGCCTTTTTGTACGTCGACAATTTTCGCGCGGAACAGCTCGGCGATTTCGATGATTTCGCTGCGGGTTTGGGAGGTGCTTTCTACTTTAACTAGTAGAAGCTCGCGATCTACGTGGCTGATCTGGGCGAGGTCTTGAACTTCGATAATGTCTACGAGGCGATTGAGCTGTTTCAGTATCTGCTCAACGACGTTGTCATCGCCACGAACAACGATGGTCATCCGGCTTACAGTGGGGTCGTGTGTTTCCCCTACGGCAAGACTGTCTATATTAAACCCACGCCCGGAGAACAGGCCGGCGATGTGGGCCAGTACGCCAAAACGATTTTCTACGAGCACCGAAATAATGTGTTCCATGAACCCGACCTTTGATGTTAAGCGATTCAGGGCAATTTGTGGGTGGCATTCGCAAGGCGTCAACATGAAATATCCATTTGACCATGCCTGCTTGTGTTGATGCAGTCCCGTGATGCCTGAATCTCGTTTCCGCCCTATTGCGGTGCTGCTCATTTTAATCGCCGCCTTTGCAATTTACGGTGGGATTCTGTCTCCTGTGCATACTTTTGCGGGGATGGATTTTCATAATCTTAACTTTCCGCGGGTGGCCCTGACGCAAAGGGCTGTTGGGGCGGGGGTGATTCCGCTGTGGAACTGGCATGAATGGGGAGGAGCGCCTCTTTTTGCGGCTTTGCAGGGGGCGATTGCTTATCCGCTAACATGGGTGACCTGGGCTATGCCTCTCCCCTATGGGTTGCAGGTATTTGTGTTTGCTCATTTGTTGATTGCGGGGGCGGGGACGTATTGTTTTGCGCGGCGGGTTTTTCGTCTGGATGCTGTGGCTGCGGCATTTAGCGCGGTGGCTTATATGGGGAATGCTTTTTTTGTGGGGCGCATTGAGCAATTTCAGATTGTGGCGGTGAACTGCCTGGTTCCGTGGTTCTTCCTGGCGGCGTGGCTGGCGGTGATGCGGCGAAGGTTCTCGCTGGGCTTGGCGGTGGTGTGGGCATTGATGCTGGTTGCTGGTCATCCGCAGTTTGCGGTGTTGGGGTTTCTGGGAATTGGTACTTTTCTGGGTATGGCGATGCTGCTGAATTACCGGACGACAGGGGTAAGGTGGGGACGCTTAGGGTTCAGGATGATACGGGCGGCGGGATTGATGCTGCTGGGGTCGGCACTGGCGGCGGTGCAGCTTGTTCCGAGTTGGGAACTTGGAAGATTATCAGAAAGAATCTGGCCTTATCCGGACCCGACTGCGCCGGAACTTTCGTGGGGGGATTTGCCTGCTTTGCTTATTCCGCGTTACTATAATTTAATGACCGGGGAAGCGGGGGTTGTGCTGGGATTTACAGAACTGGGACTGTACGCGGGGGTTTTGACGGTTCCGCTGGCGGTAGCGGGCGTTATTATGGCGGTTCGGGGGGGAGGCCGCCTTACGGCGGTGGCATGGGGGAGACAACGGACGTTAATGATCAGCGCGGGGGTCGTGTGGCTGACGTCTATGGTGATAGCTTTGGGTAAAAATGGTTATGTGGCGACGTTTCTTTATGAATCTATGCCTTTGCTTAGCCAGTCGCGGGGGGCGGCGCGCAGTCTAAATGTGGCTAGTTTGATGCTGGCGGTGATGGCGGGAATGGGGGTTCACAGGGTGGCTGAATCTCTGGCTGGAGGTGGTCTGGCGGACGGCCGAAGATGGCGTGTCTCTGCGGGGGGTGTTGCGGTGGGGCTGGTCGTGCTGACGACGTTGGATCTGGCTATTAATCATGGGGAGGGGCTTCGGCTGAAGATGACTCCGGTGGTTCATGCGGAGGCTCGGCCGCTGGTTCCACGGGCGGTGGCGGAAGACGTGGGGGTGACGGGGGGCCGAATCTATCGTTTCATGGCGTTTGATTCCGATCTTTATCTGAACAATGCGCCAGCAGGGGTGGCGGAGCGCAATGCCCGCCTCCAGCCGAATCAGTCGAGTATCGCTAGTTTGTATCTGACGGATGGTTATGAGGAGGGGTTGTTACCGACGCGGAATCATGCGAATCTTTACCGGAATTATAACCGGAACTTTCGGGATTCCAGCCCGGATGCTGCACTTCTGGCGGTGGTGGGCGCGCGTTATATGCTGACGGAGTATGAGATTTTGCCGGATCCGGAGATTTGGTCGGTGGCTTCGGAGGCTTATTTGCGGGGTGATATTGTGCCGTCTATGGGTGCGGGAATGCGGCCGGGGTATCGATGGTGGAAGTCGGCTTATGGTCCGGGGCTTTTTCTGTCACCGGAGCGATTGTGGCGGTATGTCGACCTGGAGGATGTGTTGCGCCGTGCGGCGGTGGAGTTTCCGGTAAATACGGTTTCCAGGCGGGAAACGTCCAGGGAGAGGCGGGAACATGCGTTTTCCTGGATGACTCCGGAAATCTTTGATGAGTCGGCGAATGGGTTTTCGCGGGAGAATGGATATGGCTGGAATTCTCTGACAGCGCGTGCGGAGGAGGCTTCGACGGCTGCGCTTGTGTTGCTTTCGCCGCACCCGGGATGGAAGGTATCAGAAAAAAATGGTATGAGAGGAAAGATTAAACCCTTGAACTCTCTAATGTATGCCATAGAATCCGAAGATCAATTTAAAGTGTCCGCTCCAATAATCCTCAGTTTTGACCCATTCTCATTTCGCCTTGGGTTGTTTATCAGCCTTTGTGCGTTTAGTTTTACCCTGTTTTTTGTGATCAGCGGGTGCATATCAAACCAAACTCAGAAGAGGTGTAACCCGTAAATGGGAACAGAACAACGACGACATGTTCGGGTGGCGGTTTCAATCCCGGCCAGGATCAGTATTCTTTTGCCGGAACAGACGTTCAGACCGATTGAAGAAGATTGTGAAGTGCTGGACTTGAGCGAACGTGGTGCTATGATCAATATGCGGATGTCGCCGGAGAATTACAGCATGATGCTTTTAAAGACGCGTTATTGCAGGCTGGATTTTGCGGGGGCTATCGGTCTGCCGATGCGTGTGACAGGGCGGGCGGTGTGGCTACAGCCGCAAGGGCCTGAATCTGATCGTTCGTATAGGATAGGCTTGTTTTTCGAGGATTGTCCGGATGGGGTTTTGGATATGTTGCAAAGCTTTATCAAGTCGGTGGCAAAGCCGAGCGAGCGGCGACTGTAGTGAAGTGACTGTTTTGGGGGCGAATAGCATTTTTTTATTTTTGAGTAGGGTCTCAGGGTTGTGCCGGCTGTGTCTGTTACTGTGTTTTCTGACGCTGGTGGTGGGGAGCGGGTTTGCACAGGATGTGCGGCTGGTGCGTTTTGGGTTGGATGAGGCGGCAATTTCGCCGCAGACGCAGGTGCATCCGGTAAATTTGCTGGGGGGACCTGAGCTGGAACTGGTGCTGGTTTCCAATGATGGGCATGCAGTAATATATGGCCAGACGCCGAATGGGTTTGTTCCGGTGCAGCGTTTGCCTTTGCCGCTGCCTCCGTCGCAAGGGCAACATGTATATTACGGCTTTGCACGGATTGAGTCGCCTGATCGTTACTCGCTGGTAGTTCTGGCGCCGGGCAGTGTTAATTACTATCCGCTGGAAAACAACCTGCTGGCGAGTCAGCCACAGACGTTGTTTAATACGGAGCTGGTGAGTCAGCAGAGTCCGGGTCCGGTACATCGTCATTTTGATATGGCCCTGGACTTTGACGGGGATGGTATTGATGAGCTTTTGTTGCCGGCGGATAGTGGTTTTTCGATTTCACGGCGGACGCCGGAGGGGTCGTATTCGCGGATAACTCTACCGCGAGAAGCGTTTTCGGTGGACCAGAGTTTTACTTTCAGCCGGGATGTGCCGGAGGACTCTGTGCGTCCGCGGTTTTATACGTCGAGTCTGGAGCGCAGCCGGGGCACGAGTAACCTCCTGTTCTTTGATGCGAACAATGACGGACGCCTTGATCTGATTTATTCTTCCACGGCAATCGGGCCGACATCAACGCAGGTGGAGCGGTATGATGTGTTTTTGCAACAGGACGGGCTTAAATTTGACAGCAGCCCGAGCCAGTCTTTTGCGGTGCCTTATGACAGTCAGGCGGATGTGACCTTTCGCGATATTAACCAGGATGGATATTTAGATGCGATCTTGGTGAGGAGTAACCTGGACGTGGTGAACCCGCGGACGGTTATTAAGTTTTATATTGGTAACAAAAGCGGGGATTACCAAATTTTCACTCGGGAAACGGACCGTTTTGTGACGAAGGATCCTGTGGGGCTGGTGCAGTTGAGCGATTTTAATAATGATGGCGTGACGGACTTTGCGACTACGTTTTTCAGCTATCAGTTTGGATCTATGGAAGATATCGTGGATCTGGCTTTCGCGAACAGGATTCAGTTTCGGGTTCAATTTTTTCTGGGGCGGCCCGGTCAAGGATTTCCGCGCCGACCGGATTCGGAACAGCAGGTGACGCTGAACACCCGGCTGGAAAATTTTCGGGGGAACCCGCCTGTTATGCTGGTGAAGGACATGAACGGCGACGGTATGATGGATCTGGTTGTGAGGAACTCACCCACGGAGATTCAGGTTACGTTTTCCAATGCGAATTACGGCCTGGCGAACAGCGTGGCGGGTAGTTTCACGATTCCGGAGAATGCTTCACTTTCTTTCACGGACATCAATGCTGACGGCCTTAATGATATTATTATTTCAGATCCGGGAAGCCGCCATCTTAGCGTGATTGTTCCGGTAAAAAGGTAATTCTCTTTGCACCAGCTTACTTCTCTTTCTCCTGCAGAAATTTTGCGAGGCATGTCTCTGGACGAAAAAATCGGCCAGATTTTTGTTTTTACATGGCTCAACGAAGCGCAGGCTCATAACGATTTGCGCTTTTTTCCCGGGGGGTATATCCGGATATACAGTGATGCGCTGACTGTGGCGCGGCAGACGGCGGCGATTCATGGAGAATCGCGAATTCCATTGGCTGTGTGTGCTGACCTGGAGCGCGGGATTGGGGGGACGATCGCGGGGGCTTGTGAGGTGGTTTCCAACATGGCCATCGCGGCGACGGGTGATGAGCGGAACGCTTTTGAGGCGGGGCGGATGATTGGTGAAGAGGCGCTGGCGATGGGTATCAATATGAACTATTCGCCGGTGCTGGATATCAATTCCAATCCGAAAAATCCCGTAATTAACATTCGTTCGTTTGGGGCGGATGCGGATCTGGTGGCGCGATTTGGCGTGGCTCTGATGAAAGGGATGCAGGCGGCCGGGGTGGCGACTTCGGGTAAGCACTTTCCGGGGCATGGTGACACGAGTGTCGATTCCCATGATGACCTGGCGATACTGGCTGCCCCGGCGGATGAAGTTCGGAATTTTGTGCTGAAGCCGTTTAAGGCGGCTATTGATGCGGGGATTGATTCAATTATGTCGGCTCATCTTCTCACGCCGACATTGAGTGCCGGGAATTTGCCTGCGACTTTAAACCGGGAGATCATGACGGGGTTGTTGCGGGATGAGCTCGGATTTAAAGGTGTGGCGGTGACGGATGCACTGGATATGGGGGCGATTTCCAAGAATTTCCCGGCGGAGATGGCGGTTCCGATGGCGATTAATGCGGGCTGCGATCAGCTTATTATGCCATCGGATAACGAGCTTGTTGTCGATATTCTGAAGTCGGCGGTTGCTCGTGGGGAGGTACCGGAGGATCGGTTGAACGAGGCGGTGTTACGATTGCTGACGATGAAGCATCAGCGGGGCATTTTGATCCGGAGCGGGCCGAACCTGGCCGGGATTGAAACGCGGCTGTCTACGAGGGATAATCACAGGCAGGCAAATGCTATTGCGGATCAATCTATCACGGCGGTTCGCGGAGCGGATAATCTTCCGCTGACAGCGGACAATAAGATTTTTGTATTAGAGGCGGGTACGGCGCAAAAAGAGCGTGGTTATTTTCTGGAGCCTCGGAGCTTTTCGGATCATCTGAAGCGGGGTGGGTGGCAGCTTTCAAAAAGAAAACTGCAGGCGCCGGGCTATGGTGATCCGACTATGAGCGATGAGGCATATCATAACCAGCTTGCGAAAGAGGCGGCTGGGTGTGATGTGATTGTGTTAGCTATCTATGCGAGTATTCGCCTTGCTTCGGGGACGGTGGGACTGCCTCCGGAGACTTTGGCTGCGTTGCAGCGGGTGGTTTCGGGTTCATCGCTAGAGGGCCAAAGCAAGCCGGTAGTTGTGGCGAGTTTTGGGAATCCGTACGCGATCAGCGATTTTCCCTATGCACAGGTTGTGCTGTGTGCTTTTAGTGAGACTCAGGCCAGCCAGGAGGCCATGGCGCGGGCGCTTCGAGGAGAAATCCAGTGCACGGGCATTTCGCCCGTACCCCTGGATTAAACCTCGGTAATACTCGGCTTACTTCCGAAGGATTACTGAATGGCGTTCATGCAGCACGCACGGTTGTTTCGTTCGCACTGAGGATTCGTCATGCACTGATCAAGGCTGATTCGTCCTTCGGCAAATGGACGACAGCATGGTGCAACATTGGATGCGGGCTTGAGTCCGGTAGAAACCGGGGCACTTCCCTTGCCGGCCTGGAGGTACTGTTGTGGCTGTTGCACGGTTGTTGTGCGTGCGCATCCCCCAAGTTGTACCACTACGAGAACCGCAATTACTCCAGTCGCAAAAAACTTCATCCGCAAACACACTCCCAGCAGTTTAATCATTATCCATGAGGTCTAAGGCGAAGGTGTCAATGTTCAAGGGTTAAGTCGGCAAATTTTAATTTAGGGCGTCAAGGGAAATACCAGACTGAACAGGGTTGAGCCGGGAGAGCTTTTGAGGCTAATTTCGCCGCCGAGGTCCCGTACGATATCACGAACAATATACAAGCCGAGACCTGTCCCCTGTCCGGCGGGCTTGGTGGTGAAGAAGGGCTGGAAGATGTGTGCTTGAACATCTTTCGGGATGCCGGGGCCGTTGTCTTCGATGTGGATATGGACCTGGTTTTGCTGTTTGAAAGTTTTCACCCGGAGGCTGCCGCGGCCATCCATGGCCTGATAGGCATTAAGAATCAGGTTTGAGAAGACCTGGATCATGCGGACAGGATCGGCAAATAACGGCTCGAGATCGGTGGCGAAGAGGCGTTCAATCTGGACACTCCCCTGCTCATAACGAACGAGGGCAATGCTGCGATTGAGAAGGTCGTTTACGTCGACATATTCGCGGTCTTCGCCGGCACGGACAAAACGGTCGAAGCCGGCTTCTTTCAAAATTTCGAGGAAGAAATCAGACTGTTCGCTGATGCGCTCGAAAATGGCGGCGGGGGTTTCGGTTTGGGGTGCGACGGTATCGAGAGGGCTCAGGGCTTCGCGAGCTTCGTTTCTGATGTTGAGGACAGGTTTTTTTAAGTCGTGCAGGATGTTGGCGGATAGCTGTCCAGCCAGGGCGAGGCGTTCGAGGCGGACGAGTTCGCGGCGCTTTTCTTCCAGTTCGACGGTGGTGGCTGAGATGACTTTTTCCTGTCGTCGAAACTGGGTGGCGAGAAAGGCAAGGGAGGTGGCAAGCATGGCACCGAGGGCCCAAATGACGAGGCTGACGGTGCGGAGAGTGCCGCCGTAGACTTCGACGTGTAGTGTGCCGAGGCGTTCGCCATCGGACTCCAGAGGCAGACTGACTGTGCGGGGGTCGTTTGTATATCTATCCCATAAATTTTTTTTGGAGGTGGGGCTGGCAAACAAAGTACCGTGAGGGATTCGGGAGGCTGTTTCTTCGAGGCCGGCCGCTTCTAATGCCGGCTCGTAGAAAGGAAAAACAATGTGTTCGCGGCCGTTGATGAGCTTGGCGATGCGTATAGTTCCGAAGTCTCCCCGATGGGCGTATTTAGCGACTTCCGATTCAATTTCATAGAAGGTGATTTTTGTGTCGGAAGGGCCTCGGAGAAGTTCGCGACTGGAGAAAACGCGCTGGAGATCGTTGATACGGGCCTGCTGGGTTTCTTCAAAACGGTCTCGCAGACGGAAAAGTATGACGAGGGTTATGATGGCGATGAGGGCCATGATGCCGTATACGAACAAGCCGCCACGGCGCCCCCAGGACATCAAAGATCTCCGGCCAGCGCCAGAAGGGCTGCCATGGAGGCGATGGGTGCGGTCTCTGCCCGGAGAATTCTGGGTCCCAAAGATACGAGGGTTGCGCCTTCACCTACGGCGGCGATTTCATCGGGGTCCCATCCTCCTTCGGGGCCGCTGGCAAGCATTATAGGGCGATTGGGTGTCAAAAGATCACGGACGGCCTGACTCAGCCGCTGACCCTGAATCCGTTCGTGAAGGATAAACCGGGCCTCAGGGGGGATGTCGCCGCAGGCTGCGACGGCTTCTGTGAGGGTACCGGCGAGGATTACAGAGGGGACATCGCTGCGCTCAGACTGTTTGCAGGCTTCGATGGCCACCCGGCGAAGGCGATGCAGTTTGTCGGCATCACCCCGGGCCACTTCCCGCGTGGCCTGAAATACGACGATATTTGCAGCACCGAGTTCTGTCAGTTTCTGAATGACCCATTCCGTTTTTCCGCCTTTGATCCAGGGTACGAGCAGGGTAACCTGGATAGATGGTGGCGGCGGGCCATCGATGGGATCGCTGACGCTGATGAGAGCGCGGCTGCTGCTGATTTTTTCGTGCAGAGTCGCATGAAAGTTTCCGCCGCGGCCAAAGACGATGAGAGGATCACCGACGATGGCACGCATGACTTTCAGCAGATGGCGGGATTCATCGGCATCCAGCTCGACGTGAACTCCAGGCGACAGCACAGTCTCGCCACTATAGTAGAAACGTGTGCTCAAATCAGCCCTCGTATTTCGGAATTATGCCTGTTTTCCGTATACGTCGCCAACCATCTTCCACATGAGGTCACGATCAGGGGAAATGATGACCACGACGACGTTGGTCTTCAGGACGAAGTCCATCTGATCAATTACGGAAGCGTGGGTAGTGGCAGCGGTTTTGGCATTGTCCCAGATTTCATAGGCCTGTTGGGCTTCTTCCGCTGTGGTGAAGCGGAAGGAGTGGATCTCGACGGGGCGGGAACCACCGCGCTCGGCTTCTTCTTTCCGATAATCAGCGGCATTGCTCAGGGCCTGGCCCAGGTTTGGGCCGATCCCGAGCTGGGCGGCGGACTGTGATATCTGACGGATAACCTGATTACGATCATCGGATTTGATCTCGGGGGGCTTTACGCCTTCGGGCCAGCTAGCGTAACCTTTGCGTGGAACGACATCAATGTTTGGCCATGGGCTGTCTGGCTTTACGGTTCGGACCAGGTATTTACCCCACCGGTAAGGGGTGTGAAGAATCTTGTAGTTCCCGAGATTATCATAATCATAGATGCCCAGGGCTTGAACACCCAATGTGCCGCCGAAGAGGACGAGGAGGAAGGCGGCGAGTTTAAAGTAGGTGCTGCCAAAAAACTTTCCGATTTTTTGACGGGCTGCGCTGGCGGCAAGCTTGGCTTTATATTGTCCTTCGTTGATCTGGGCAAGTTCATCGCGGCGGTGATCCAATGCGGCGATGGTGTCGTTTAGCAGCAGATATGCTTCGTGCCATTCAATCTCCATCTTTTTGAGATCGGCGGTGCTGATCCGGCTGAGATGTTTCAAGGTGATGGCGCGGGTAATGATGCTTAAGACTTCCTGACCTACGCTATGGTTGCTAGTGAGAGCATCCATGAAGCTGTCATGGAGCATGGCGATGCGGCTCTTGAGCTCCAGGAACTGGTTTTCTTTCTCGGGCGTAATGTTCTCGCCTTTCACTCCCATCGAAAAAAACTGATGAAAGGTGTTCCACAAAGCCAGCAGTTCCTTCGAATCAGAATACTGTCTCTCTACCTCTGGATCAATCATGAGCTGCTTCTTCCTGTCTCCACTTCAATAAACAATATCACATTGCTGTGCCCGCCGGGACGCGCAATAGTAAAATGATGGATTCTGCACGTTTGCGCCTGGTTCCTTGGAAAGGTGTTCGGGCTGATCGAACGTCCTGTTCTGGCTCAGGAAACAGCTTCGATCATTTTGATCAGGGGCATAAACATGGCGATTACGATGGTGCCGATGGAAATACCCAGGCCAACGATGAGCAAAGGCTCAATGAGGGAGGTGAGACCTGAGACAGCGGCATCGACCTGATCTTCGTAGTATTCGGCGACTTTCTGCAACATGTTTTCCAATGCACCGGTCTTCTCGCCAACCTCGATCATGCGGGTGACCATGGGGGGAAACACGCCGCTTTCGACGAGTGGCTTGGTGATACTATCGCCGCCCTGAATGCTGGTTTTGGTGTTCATTATGGCTTGCTCAATGACGACGTTTCCGGCGGTGCGGGCAACGATTTCGAGGGCCCCGAGGATGTTAACGCCGGCTCGCATAAGGGTGCCGAGGGAGCGGGTGAAACGGGCAATGGCGACTTTCAAAAGAAGAGGGCCGAAGACGGGCATTTTGAGTTTGATGGTATCAATGCGGAATCGACCGCTTTTGGTTTTGCTCCATTGTTTAAAGAGGACAATAAGTCCGATGATTCCGGCGATGGCGACGGCCCAGCGGTCACGGATGAACCGGCTGATGGCAATAACGACCTGGGTGAGCATGGGGAGCTCTTCGTCGAGGTCGGCGAAGATTTCTTCAAAAACAGGCACGACTTTCCACATGATGAGGATCATAATGAGGGCGGCGACGACACTGACGACTGCCGGATACATAATAGCCGCTTTGACCTTACGTCGGATGCTGGCGGATTTTTCGAGATAGGTTGCCACCTGATCAAGAATGGTGTCGAGCATACCGCTGGCTTCACCTGCTTTAACCATGCTGAGAAAAAACTGATTAAATACGCGGGGGTGGCGGGCGAGGGCTTCATAGAAAGAACTGCCGCCCTGGACGTCTCGCTCGACCTGACGGAGAACATTCTTCATGGTCAGTCGCTCAACCTGTTCGCCGAGAATGTTCAGCACTTCAATTAACGGCAGGCCTGCACGAATCATGGTTGCGAGCTGGCGGGAAATCAGGACGAGGTCCTCGATCTTTGGCTTGCCGCGCTTAAGCTTCTGGCGTCGGGCTTTTGCGCCGGAGCCGGCAGTGGCGCCGCCGCCGGGCCCCATGTCGATCTGAGTCGGGGTGAGTCCCTGATCTTTTAAAATTTTGACCACCACAGCCTGAGTGGGGGCTTCTGTACGGCCGGTAACCAGTTTCCCCTGCGGATTACGTGCTACGTATGTAAAATAAGGCATAAACCAGTTAGTCCTGATTCGATATTCTTCTTGGTTAACTCTTAATAAGAAAACCGTTTGCGAATCAATGACATTTTGTCAATTCGTGCAGATTGATACAATCAAGGCTGGAGATGTTTTGGCGGTAGGCGACATTTAGTAGTCTCTTTGAAGGAAATCAGGTCACGACAGGAGGGCCTGTAACATGGGTCGGATCTTCATAAGACATTCGTGATATTCTTCGAGGGGGTTTGAATCTGAAACAATAGCACCGCCGGCGCCGGTGGTATAGTGCCATGTGGTGGAGGACCGGGCGGGAGTACAGAACAGTGATCGTATGGCGACATTTAACTGGAGGTCGCCGTTGGGCCAGAGGATACCGCAGTTGCCTGTGTAGATGCCGCGGGGCGACGTTTCATACTGGGCGATTTCGCTGACTACCATAACTTTCGGCATTCCTGTAATGCTGGCAGCGGGGAGGGTGGCGGCGAGAATTTCCGGTCGAGGTGAGCTGGTGTGGGCGGTGATGCGGGATTCAAGATGGGTGATGGCACCGAATTGCTTTTCGGCAGCTAAGTCTTCCACCTGCACCCACTTTTTGTTGGCAATTCGTCCGAGATCGTTGCGGGCGAGATCGACTACCATGA
Organism: uncultured Candidatus Sumerlaeota bacterium; assembly: GCA_964444305.1. Classification (GTDB taxonomy): domain Bacteria; phylum Sumerlaeota; class Sumerlaeia; order Sumerlaeales; family Sumerlaeaceae; genus JAKFFN01. The sequence continues at coordinate 27,211 of CAYUGQ010000006.1, read as the reverse complement.
CGTGCTCGGCGTTTAGCTTAGCGGGATTTGTTGCGGGATTTGCAGAAGCGATTGAACCTTTGATGGGGCAGGTTTGCAGGTAGGTGCCGGATTTATGAAGGAACAGTTCAGGGGAAGCGCTGACGACATGATGATTGCCGAACGACCCATAAAAAGCGCAGGCGGGCTGAAGGCTTTTCATGAGTTCCTGAAAAACGTGGGCGGGGTGCCTAGTGGAATCGGCATGAAATCTCTGGGTGAAGTTCATTTCGTAATAGCGGCCGGCTTTGATGTCTTCTAGGATCTGCTCGATTCGACCTGTATATTCTGCTTCGGTGAGCTCGCCGTAATCGGCAATCTCCCGAGTGGTGAGGTTTCGGGCTGAGTCAGGCGGGCAGTGCGCGGCGATTGGTTGCTCTGCCGCGTTTGTTTTGATAAACTGTTTAAAGGTCTGCAGGGCTCTGTCGGGCGTGTCCGGACAGGTGCAAATGGATGCGGTGTTCGTCTCGTGGTTGACTTCATACCAGAATGGTATTTCGAGAAATGAGAAGAGCCGGTGAGCGTCGGGTATGGGCAGATGTTTCCAAGGGGCGGGTTCAAATTGGAAACCGAATTCGTAGGCGAAGTAACCAGCGAGGACGGATTGGTGACTTTGGTTTATGAGATTTCGAAAATCTGTCTGCGACCGCTGGGGATTTCCGGAATCAAATCTTCCTTCGTGCAGTTTAGCGTCGCCTGCGAAGAAGATGTCGATTATGTTTTCCGGGGCGGCGGGGTTGGAAGTGCGGATGAAGATGGAGTGGGGTGAATCGGCTGCCTTCGGGACGAGGCTTGCGGGATCTGCGATGTACGGCGCTGGGATGCGCCCGGGCTCAATCACCGACGGCGGGAGTCCTTAACGGCGCGGTCAAGTTCGCGTTTAACGTCGCGTTCCTTGAGGTCCTCGCGCTTGTCGTACATTTTCTTACCGCGGGCCAGACCGAGCTCCAATTTTACATGGCTGCCCTTAAAATACAGCTTGAGGCCGGCAACGGTGTAGCCTTTCCGGGCGACTTGACCGGCGAGCCAGTCGATCTGACGCTTATGGAGAAGTAGTTTCCGGGGACGCTTTTCGGGCTGATTGTAACGGTTCCCGTGATCATAGGGGCTGATCTGGAGATTATGGATGTAGGCTTCGCCTTTTGAAACTGCGACATAACAATCGACCATGCTGGCGCGTCCTGCGCGCATGGATTTCACTTCGGTACCGGACAGGACAATGCCAGCTTCCAGGGTGTCTTCGATGTGGTAATCATGCCAGGCGCGTCGGTTGGTGGCGATTACTTTAATTGGTGGTGTTGCATCAGCCATAGGTCGCTATACCAGCATTGGGCGTTGGTAATTGTTCATTTTTGAATTACAGAAGAGACTTTCGCAGAAAGGGGTGATTGATCTGGCACAATCCGCGCTTTTCTTTTTGCTCAAAAAGGTGAACTGCTATGAAGAACGACGATAAAGAACCGATCAAACCTGATGAGAACAATCCTGACCTGACCGGCACCAACGAGGCGGGCGACACAAAGACGACAAGCCGGGAGTATATTAAGCGGGAACGGGGAAATCAAAATGTTTCCGGCGTGCCCGTGGGAAACCCGGTGGAGAATGCGGATAATGATCCCCCTGATGAACCTGAAAGTTCTTCTGGTGACGACGAAGGAAATTCTTCTTCGAAGAAATGAATCAAGCAGAGGCTCCGCTAACGGATGGCGCGATTACGTGTTACCTGGTGCCGGGGCTGGGAGCTGACAGCGAACTTTTTTCGCGGATACATTTCCCTGAGTGGATAGATGTGCGGCCTCTCGAATGGGAACCGTGTGTAGCGGGAGAAAATCTGCCTGCTTATGCAGGACGGTTACGGGAGCAGGTGAATCCGGCCGAGCCACACTTCTATTTAGGCTTTTCTTTTGGAGCTGCGGTGGCGGTGGAACTGGCGAAGTTAACCACTCCCCTTTCGACAGTCATCGTTTCCGGAGTTGCCAGAAAGCAGGAGATTCCATTTTACTTGCGGCGGGGGCGTGCCCTGGGAGTTTACACCCTGGCACCGTTAATTGTGCGCGTATGGACACCGCTGCTGCGATGGGGTGCTGGCTTTGCTTTTGGTACGCGAGAGCCGGCGGCGGTGGATATGCTGGTGCGGATGATCCGGAGCATTGATCCCAGTTTTTATAAGTGCGGCCTGAAGGCCTTCATGGGGTGGCAAAATGAGTCTGTCCCCGCAACCGTCTTGCATATTCACGGAAGCAGGGACAGATTGTTACCACCACGTTATGTACAGCCGGAGATTCTCATCCCGGACGGGGGGCATTTCATTATCTATACCCACGGAAATGAAATCACCACACTAATAGTTCAGGAGGTCCAGGAGGTCTTAGAGCGGCTGAGACCGGCGGTTAATTCTGCTAGAACAGGCCGGGAATTTTGATGCCGCCGGTTACTTTGCTCATTTCGCTTTCGTTGAGAGATTTGGCCTGCTCGAGGGCGTTATTAACGGCGGCGATGACGAGGTCCTGCAGCATTTCTACGTCTTCCGGATCGACGACATCAGGATTGATCTGGAGATCGATGAGCTCCTGGCTACCGTTGGCGCGGGCGACGACCATTCCGCCGCCTGCAGTGCCTTCCACTTCCTGGGTTTTCAGATCGCCCTGAACCTGAGCCATGCGATCCTGCAGTTCTTTCTGCATCTTCTGAATCTGTTTCATATCAAACATTATGGATAACCTTGCCTTGGATTACTAAACTAGTGTGCTGCGAAGGAATTTGAGCGATTTATCGTCAACTCCAAATACGGACTTCACTTTATCAACAAGTTCCTTCATTTTTCCATCGGAGGAAAGAAGGGCTATAATTTCATCGCCTTTGAGTTCTCGCATGGCTTTTTCGCGGATCTCTTCCGGATAATAAATTACGGGGCCGTCGGGGTCTTTTGCTGATTTTACTACATCCGGCGATGAAGCTGGTCGGCGGGATGATTCGCTCTCGCTGGATCTGGCCATGGGTCCGGGTGGATCGGTAGCGGGTCGCCTGGCAGGGCGCGACACCGGGCCGGGGTCTGGGGTTTCCATGGCCGGCGTTTGGGACGTCATGTCTTCCCGTACGACCACCTTGACAACGACGTCGCCGCCGAAAATTTCCTGGGCAGCCTGATTAATGACGTCACCCTGGCGAAGAACCTGATCCCGCGGAAAGGCGGGAGCCGTTGCGATGAAAAGATTAAGAATCCGTCCGGCCAGTTCCTGACCGCAATAAACTTTTTCCAGCGACATGTGGAGCATGGAGTAGTCGCTGCGAAGCTTGTTTATGAGGGCTTGGCCCATTTTGTCAGCATCGCCGGTGGGATGAAGGGACTCGGCGGATTCGGATGCAGACGGAGGCGCTTGAGTGGCTGTAGCGGTCGCCGAACCATAGGACGGAGCAGCAGTAGAGGGCTGGGCGGGTTGGGGGCGAGATGCTGGTGCTGATTGTGTCCGGGCTGGCGCGGCAGGTGCCGCGGAGGTAGTTTGCGGGGCGGGCCGGCCGGGAGCCGCTCCCCCACCGCCGCCGTTACCACCTGAATAATTAGCCAGCTTTCCTTCGAGGGCCTCAAGCCGTTTGAGAATATCTTCGATATCGGCCTGACCAAATGCGGTGACCAGCTTCAACACGGCCAGTTCTAATACGATCCGAGGCTGCCCGGAAACTTTCATTTCGCCGACGAGTTTGATAAACTGCTCGATGGCGGTGACAAGAAAACCGGGTGACACCATGTTAGCCAGGTTTTCGAGTTCATTAATTCGGTCTTCAGAGACATTAATGAGCGGCGTGTCGCGGCCAGTGGTGCGGACAAGGAGAAGGTCACGCATGTGATCGGCGGCGCTTTTCACGAAAAGTTCGAGATCCTGTCCCTGGGCCACAAGGTTATCAATAAGCTCAAGGAGACGTTTGGGGTCTTTCTCATGCAGGCCGACGATGAACCCGTCGAGGGCTTCGTTGTCGGCAATGCCGAGGAAGCGGCGTACGGAATCGAAATCAAGCTGACCTTTAGCCAGGACCAGAACCTGATCCAGAGTGACCTGTGCATCGCGCATGCCGCCTTCGGCGTTGCGTGATATGAGTTCGAGAATGGCTTCGCGGTCTTCCGGCGCGACATCAATGCCCCGGGCTTTTGTTTCGATATCGAGGATATGACCGAGTTGGCCTTTAAGTTCTGCCAGAGAAAACCGGCGGAACATGAACGTCTGACAACGGGAGATGATAGTTTCAGGCACTTTGTGAAGCTCGGTCGTTGCCAGAACGAAAATGACCTGCGGTGGCGGCTCTTCCAGCGTTTTCAACAGGGCGTTAAAGGCCTGATTGGAAAGCATGTGAACTTCGTCAACGATGTAAACTTTATAGCGGGAGAATGGCGCCAGGACGACACCGGATTTCAAGTCGCGAATGTTATCAACACCGGTATTGGAGGCGGCGTCGATCTCGATAACATCCAGACTGCTTCCAGCCATGATGGAGCGGCAACTGCTGCATTTTCCGCAGGGGTCCGGGCGGGGGCCGTTATCCTGACAGTTAAGAGCTTTGGCTAGAATTCGGGCTGTGGATGTTTTTCCGGTGCCACGAGGGCCGCTGAAAAGATAGGCGTGAGAAATCTGACCAGTGGCGATGGCTCCCCGGAGGGCCTGCTGCACGTTGTCTTGCCCTACAAGATCGTCGAACGTCTGCGGGCGGTATTTTCGCGCCAGGACGACATAGCCGTCAGACTGGGCCTTGGCGGTGGATACCGGTGCTGTAGCGGTCGCTATGGGAAGGTCGGCTGGCATTTCGGCCGCTGGTTGATCAGGGCTGGCCGGTGCGGCGGCAGGCGGGGCAGGTTCGGATTCTCCAAAAAGATCAGGTCCCGGCTGTACTTCGTCTCCGCCAAACATATCTTCCGGCGGAGTTGATCCCCACAGGTCATCGTTGTCAGTGTTCAATCACGGCTCCATTCAAAACGATTTCGATCTCAAGTGACATCATGCGAAATCTCATGGCAAAGAAAAAACGAGCCTCCGCACCGCCGTGGATTCCAGTGAGATTTGAACCTTCCATTGGAAAGGTGGGCGCCCGCACTTCTGCTTCAGACTTCCCCCCGAAAGGGGCATGTCCTACGCAGAGGGATAAGGCTCCCTATAAGTAATTATCGGCTCAATACACAACGGGTCCCCACTAACCTAGCAGAGGCTCGGCAGCACCCCGAGGGGTGCAAAGTTAAATACTACCGGGGACGGGTTTTCATCGAAAAAGATGACGTATCTTTAAAACAATTGTTCCAAAGATGGTGGATGGATCCGGCTCCCTGGCCTGTGGGAAAGGAATGACGGAGCGCACCGCCGACGTATTGACCGGCCAGGTCGACAGACTCTTTCAGCTCCTTGCCGTGAGCAAGCATGCTGCAGACAGCGGAGGCAAAGGCGCACCCGGTACCGTGGCTGTTTCTTGCGCCCACCAGTTCGCGTTCAAAGACCGTAACCTCTCCGTCGCAGTTGAGAACATCGTAGAGTTTATCGGAAGCTTCCCGGAAACGGGTGTCGCCTCCTTTTACCACGACGGCTTTGGCTCCCATGCTAACGATTTTCTCAGAGGCCTTGATGGCGTCATCGATTGACTCAATATTAATCCCGGTGAAATGACGGGTCTCGGGGCTGTTGGGGGTCAGCAAGGTGGACTGAGGAAACAGTTTGTCTATGTATGCCGTGACGGCGGCATCTTCGAGGAGGCGGTCGCCGCTGCTGCTGATCATGACGGGATCAACGATAAGTTTCAGCTCAGGGCGGTCAGCAAAAAAGTCGGCGACAGCATTGATAATATCCGCATTGAGCAACATGCCGGTTTTTATATATGTCGGGGGCATGTCTGAGAAAATGGCTTCTAGCTGTTTTGTAACAAAATCGGTTTCCACCGCGGCTACGCCTGTTACGCCGAGAGTGTTCTGGGCGGTGAGGGCAGTGATGACTGCCATGCCGTAAACACCAAAGGCGGAGAAGGTTTTAAGATCACCTTGGATGCCTGCGCCGCCGCCGGGATCGCTGCCGGCGATACTTAGGCAGAGGGGCGGTGGGCTGATAGTGCTGTTCTGGGGGTTCATCATGACATAAATATACCGCGCGATGAAGCCGGGCTTTGCAAGAGTTATAAACATTCGCCGAATCATCTGGTAAGTTTTCTCAAGGGGGAATGGCGCAAAATGGCCGATACTCTATCTGATCAAAAAACCAATGTCCCTTTTCATCTGCCGCTGGGAATGGCCTACACCTGTCATAACTCGGGGGTGTGCTGTAATGTGTTCGATTCAATCCCGGTGAATGAGGCTGCACAGCACGCGATTTCGGGGGTGGACCAAAGACAGCTTAATCAACTTGCCGGCAATGAGGCTGGTCAGGTCGTTACGATGGAATCACCTGAGTCTCAGGCGCCGGTTCTGGCGCGAAAGGCCTGTGGTTCGTGTGTCATGCTGACGGATGATCACCTGTGCGCGGTTCATAAAATTTTGGGTGAAGCGGCAAAACCGCAGGCGTGCCAGGATTTTCCGTGGCGATACGTGGAGACGCCCGGTGGGGTTTATGTGGGATTGAGCTTTGTCTGTCCTTCTGTGCGGGGCAATCGTGGGCAATTGGTGGCTGATCAGGAGCAGAGAGTCCGAGAAAAATACTCCCGCGCGGCGAGCGTGCGCGAGGCTCCTGAAGAGATTATGCTGAATTCTCATCGGGTGTTATCGTGGCAAGATTATTTGGCGTTTGAGCAGGGACTGCTGGATTTAATGTCCCTGGAGGACGAGCCCCTTTCTGTTCGCCTGATTGCCTGTTGTATGCTGCCGGGATTCGTGGATCAGACCCTGGCGATGGCTGGCGCAGAAGACCTGGGCCGGGCGGGTGTGGTTGATATCATCAGTGCCTTACGGACGCGGGGCTATGACCATCTGCTGAAGCTGGGACGAAAAAATGCCCGGCGGCGGCAGTCGCCTCGTCCGCGGCGGATGTTCCTGGGGATGCTGGCAAGCTTTGCCAACACTCTCCAGCGGCGGGAAAAGCAAGGTCGATTCCTTACAGTGACGGGAGTTATCGCTCAGTATGCCCGGTCGGCAATCGGGTTGGGAGCGATTCGCCTGGCACCGGTGGACGAGCCAGTTTCCGCGCATACGCTTGATGATGCGCGGTTGCCGGAATCGGGACCGGTGGCGGAGTTGATCACCCGATATCTTACCCACTGCATTGAGCGAAAAGACTTGGTTCTTTATGGAGATGTGAATCGGCGCTTGCGCATGATGGCTGTGAGTGCAGCACTCATTGCCTGGTATGCGGCAGCCCTGGATGAGCAGGGCGAGGCAACGGGGGGCAATGCCTGGGAAGAGGCGGTTTCCATTGTTGAGAGGCTTTATGGGTTTCATTCGACCTTTTTCAGATTCTTTGAGCGGAACAAGGCGTTTGCTGATATCGTAGACAGTTTTCTGCTGAAACCGGCATTTCCTTACGTCTTGTTTCGCTGAACAGGCCCATAGCGGCGAATTTCCGACGAAAAAAGTTGAATCCAAAGCAGAAGATTCCCGCCATTCATGCAGGATTTCTGAATAACAATTGAGCGACGGAGGCGGTTTTTGCGACTGGAGTATATTACAGCAGGTGAGTCTCACGGTCCGCAGTTGACCGCAATCGTACGCGGGGTGCCTGCCGGGCTTAACCTGGCTCCTGAAGATATTGCTTCTGACCTCCATCGGCGCCAGCTTGGCTATGGCCGTGGTCCGCGAATGAACATTGAGAAGGATACCGCGCTGATCCGGGGCGGTGTGCGCAAGGGCACAACGCTGGGTTCGCCTGTTGCTTTGGTTATTGAAAACCGCGACTACAAAAGCTGGGAACCCCTGATGGCTCCGGAGCCTGGCGATATGCCGGCTCAGAAGCTGGTTACGCGGCCACGACCGGGTCATGCTGATCTTATCGGGGCGCTAAAGTTTAATCACTCGGATGCACGGAACGTGCTGGAGCGTTCGAGTGCCCGCGAGACAGCGGCACGGGTGGCCGTGGGTGCTGTCTGCCGTCGCATCCTGGCCGAACTGGGAATTACGGTTTACAGCCACGTAGTAAATCTCGGGGGCATTGAATCGAATGCGTCGGGGCTGACTCATGAGGAAATCATGGGGACAGTGGCCCAGAGCGAACTGCGGGTGGCGCGCCGGGAAGTCGAAGCGGAAATGAAAGCGCTGATCGACAAGGCCAAAAAGGCTGGCGATACCGTAGGTGGTATTTATGAAGTGATTGCCCTGGGTGTGCCGATGGGGCTGGGCAGCACAATGAATTGGGATGAAAAACTGGATGCCCGCCTGGCCCAGGGCCTGATGAGCTGTCAGGCCATTAAAGGTGTTAGCGTGGGAATGGGTTTTGATGTGGCTTCAACCCCGGGCAGCCAGGTGCATGACCCCATAGGATTTAACTGGGACAATGCCAGCGAAGCCAGCCGTCAGCGACGCGATGAGGCTGCGAGTCATGAGGATGATGAGCCGGGGTCTCCGGGTCAGACGCCGCAATCGCGCAAGCTGGAACGACGGGACGGTGAAGCTGGTGAACCATTGCCCGGGCGCGGTCCGTCGGGTGGTTTCTATCATCTTTCCAATAAAGCCGGCGGCATTGAGGGCGGCATGTCTAATGGTGAGCCCATCGTTATGCGGGCGGCAATGAAGCCAATCGCGACTTTGATGAAGCCGTTGCAGAGCGTGGATCTGAAATCGAAGGAAGCCTTTGATGCCGTGCGGGAACGCAGCGATGTTTGTGCGGTTCCGGCAGCAGGAGTCGTCGGCGAGGCAATTGTCTGCTACATCCTGGCACAGGCCGTCCTGGAGAAATTCGGCGGCGACTCCATGCTGGAACTGCGTCGTAACTTTGATTCTTATGTTGAGTACATGAAGGATTATTAATGCTGACCAACGTGATCCTGATCGGCATGATGGGCAGTGGAAAGACGACGGTTGGTCGGCTGTTGGCCGAACAGACCGGGCGGGAGTTTATCGATCTGGATGCTCTGATCGAAACTCGGGCCGGCAAACGCATCGTGGAGATCTTTGCAGAACAGGGTGAAGAGGGGTTTCGGGATTTGGAAACCGCTACGTTGCAAGATGTGGCTGGTGCCACCCATGCGGTAATTGCCACCGGCGGCGGCCTTGTGATTCGTCCGGAAAATCGTCGGATTTTGCAGAATCTTGGTCTGGTGGTTTGGCTGGATGCTCCGCCGGAGGCACTGCTCAAACGGATTGGTGATGACGAAAGCCGGCCAATGTTACATGGCCAGAACCCGATGAAACGCATTGAACGCCTGGTGAGCGAGCGGCGCGGGTTTTATGCGGATGCTTCCAATATCCACCTGGATACGACGGAATTAACCCCGGAAGAAATTGCCACACGGGTGGGTCAGGAACTGGGCAAACGGCATAGCGCCAACAGCAAAATTTACTCAACGATTGTGGCCATAGACGGGCCGGTGGGCAGCGGGAAAAGCACTCTGGCAAGCACGCTGGCCGGGCGCCTGGGATATACTCATATTGATACCGGGGCGATGTATCGCTGTGTGGCCTATGAGGCAATTAGGCGTCAGATCGACTTTACCGACTTCGGCGTGCTGACAAATTTGGCCCATACGCTGGACATCAAGTTTGACGAGAAACCATCGGGCGAAGGGCACATCGGTTCGTACTCTCAGAATGTTTATATCTCCGGCGAGGATGTGACTGAGGGAATTCGCACGCCGGAGGTTTCGCGGAAAACAGCACAGGTGGCTTCGGTGCCCGGGGTGCGGGCGGAGCTTTCGCGTCTGCAGCGAGACCTGGGTCTGCATGGCCGGGCCGTGCTGGAAGGTCGGGACATCGGCACCGTCGTGGTGCCGGAAGCCATGTGGAAGATCTACCTGGTTGCTTCCCTGGATGAGCGCGTAAACCGGCGCTACGAACAGCACGTGCAGAATGGTCTTGAGGTGGACAAGGCAACGCTGCGTCACGACATTCTTGAACGTGACCGGCAGGATCGCAGCCGACCCCAGGGGGCTCTGAAGCTGGCTAAGGACGGTATTCTTTTTGACACTTCCAGCATGCCGCTGGAAGAGGTGGTTTCGACATTGCAGACACTTATCCAGGAAGCACCGGAAAATGCCGAATGACACGCCGCCACTGCCACCGGATCCGGCTTTAGCTGAAAAGATAACACGGCCTTATAATCCGCGCTGGAACGATGACAGTCCCATGACTGACATCCCGCAGGATAACTGGTTTTATGGTTTTATGCGGGCGATTATCATCGCTGTTAACAAACTTTATTTCAGACTGGAAATCCATGGCGCTGAAAATCTGCCCAAGCAGGGCGGTGTGCTGCTGGTGCCGAATCATGCCAGCAATCTTGACCCGACTACAGTCGCCTGTCTTTTACCACGGCAGGTTCACTTCCTGGCCAAAGAAGAACTTTTTACGGGGATTCTCGGAAAATTTCTACCGAAGGTTAACGCGCACCCGCTGAAACGATCGGGCATTGACCGCGCGGCCATTAAGCTTTGCCGGGATATTTTAAAGCATGGTCACGTTTTAATGCTGTTTCCGGAGGGCCAACGGACGCTGACGGGCGAGCTTTGTCCACCAAAACCGGGAGCAGCCCTGATCGCGGCGCAGGCCCGTGTACCTCTTGTTCCGGCTTATATCCAGGGAAGCCTGGAAGCGATGCCGACAGGATCGGCCTGGATCAAGCCTCGCAAAATACGGGTTTTTATCGGCGAGCCGTTCATGCTGGAAGATATCGATGTGGTCACTATGCCGAAAAAACTGTTTTACGAAATGGCAGGCCAGCTAATTATGGAGAAAATCAAAGAACTGGAGACCCGCGCCCGCGCTTTTGATACGGCAAAGAAATAGCCTGCGGACTATAATTTCATCTACAGGCTGATGTTTCTATTCGGGCGTCTTTGACTTAAACCTGGGGGACGCTTGCCACTTCGGGATCAACGCCGTTGGATCCGGACGACTCCTTATTGCGGCGGGAGAAGTTCTTGTTGATGGCATTTATAAATGCGATGCCACTGGCTTCCAGAACGTCTGTGCTGGCTCCGCGCGCTTTGATTGTACGGTCGTCAATCTCAACCGACACGTTGACCTGCGCCTGGGCGTCCATGCCGCCGGTGATAGCTTCAAGAGAATACTCATTGAGGGTGACGGAAACGCCGGTGATTTTCTGTATGGCGCGGAAAAGGGCGTCCACCGGACCGTCGCCGACGACAGCTTCCACGAGCTCTTCGCCACCAATCCCCTTCTGAACCTTTACGGTTGCGGTTGGGACCATATCTGTGCCGCTGCTGACTCCAACATAAGTTAGCTTGAAAGCTTCGTCACCCGTCTTTTCTGTCTGTTCATCCACGATAGCGTAAAGATCTTCGTCGAAAATGTCTTTCTTTTTGTCGCAAAGCTGCTTAAATTTCTCGAACGCAGCGTTGATTTCATTTTCGGACAGATGATCATAGCCCAGCTCTGTGAGGCGCGTTTTGAAGGCATGGCGGCCGGAATGCTTACCGAGAACCATAGATTCGCCGGTCCACCCGACATCTTCGGGACGCATAATTTCGTAAGTATCGCGAGCTTTCAGCATTCCATCTTGATGAATCCCGGACTCGTGAGCGAAAGCATTGGCGCCGACGATCGCCTTGTTTCTCTGAACTTTCAGACCGCTGACGGAACTGACCATGCGGGAAGTGCGATAAATTTCCTGGGTGTTAATACCAGTGGTGAGGTCGAGGTCGTCGCTGCGGACTTTGAGCGCCATGACAATCTCTTCGAGGGAAGCATTCCCAGCGCGTTCACCGATGCCGTTGATGGTGCATTCCACCTGGCGGGCACCGGCGCGGAGACCGGCGAGGCTGTTGGCGACGGCAAGACCGAGGTCATTATGACAATGAACGCTGAAAATGGCTTGATCCGAATTGGGAACATTTTGAATGACATAGCCAATCGTCTCGCCGAAATGCCACGGCATTGTGTAGCCCACGGTGTCGGGCAGATTGATAGTGGTGGCACCAGCTTCGATGGCGGCCGTGACGATCTCGACCAGGTAACCGCGGTCGCTGCGGCCGGCGTCCTCACAGGAGAATTCGATATCTGGAGTAAACGTCTTCGCAAATTTAATTGAGTCCACGGCGGTTTTGATGACGTCTCCCTGACTCTTGCGGAGTTTCTTTTCGAGGTGGATCTGGCTGGTGGCAATGAAGACGTGAATCCGGCGATTTTCGGCTGGAGCCAGGGCTTCCCCGGCGCGGGCGATGTCTTTCTCAACAGCGCGGGCCAGACCGCAGATTGTGGGGCCTTTGACCTCGGAAGCGATGACGTTGACGGACTCGAAGTCGCCACTGGAGGAAATGGGGAAACCGGCTTCTATTACATCAACCCCCAGACGGGAAAGCTGATGGGCGATCTCCAGTTTTTCCCGAGGGTTCATGGTAGCACCGGGGCATTGCTCACCGTCGCGAAGGGTTGTATCAAAAACGATAACGCGATTTTTATCTGTCTGTGTCATAGTCATTTAAGTAGATCCTCTAAGGTTCAAAGCGGGTTAAATGGAAGAGCGGTAGTATCAGTCCGGTCACCGGAGGCATGCTTCACAATCGCCCGCCGCGCGGTGATACGGATGCCGTCCATCGGCTTAGCCAGCAGAGCCTTCCGGCCAGATTTTTCCTATGTTTAATAGTCATAATCATCATAATGAAAAAAGCCCCGCACCCGGGATTATCCGGATGCGGGGCCGAAACTTGTTCGGGGTACCACCCACGCTTCGCGCCTCCAGCCATGGCTGGTGCGCCTTAGTTTTGATCATTTACGCAGATCCCACGACGCCGGCTAGACAACTATGCAGGGATTTCACCGACGCAGCTCCAAGGCGAGTTCAGAGTTTCTACCCACCGCTTCGCACCAACCAGCGGCTCTCTCAGGGTGTAGAAAAACTCTTACTACTCCTCATCACAGCTTTTAAAAACTTCAAAGAACTTCTATGCCCAAACAGCAAAGGGGCCAGGGTTATTCAGTTGTAACGCCGCCAACAATTTCAATCGTCCCCGGAACCTGCGTTGTTCCAGCTCCGCCAACAACTTGAGGCGCACCCAGTTGTGGGTCTGTGGTGTACACAGGCGGTGCAGGTGGCATCACGAGCGTTCCGCGGAGGGTTTCCATCACCGGATTCTTCATTTCGCCATTAGCGTCGATAATATCATAAGGGGTCAAGTTGGTGGAAATGACATTAAGCTGCCCGTCTTTCAGGCGCGTCAAAGGCTGACGACTGATGACGTATTCGCGATTATCAATGGTGATTTCAACCGGTTGAGCGCTGTTGAAATCCACACCGTAATACCAATCATCGAGGCGAACTTCTTCCCCATCGGCCCAGCGGGTTCCATAGACTTTACGGGCCCAGACTTCAGACCAGTCCTGTACGGCCTGCTGGCGGAGACGCAGCCATTCCAGGTAGGTCCGGCGGCGATCTTCTCGCTGAGCGAGCCGCTCATAAAACGCGCGATTTGTGTTAAAATCCTCTGTGTTTTGAACGATAGCTGCTTCTTGGAAGGATTCGAAAATATCCTGGCGCTCCTGCAGAGCATTCGAGGCATCATACTGGAGTTCGGGCAGATTTTCAGAACCGGGAATCAGCTTTTCCCGAACGAAACGATCATACATTTCCAACTGCTGATAGTAAAAATCCCATTCGGCGGCGGCATTAATGGCCGACTCTGACATGTCCATCCCCTGGGCTGGCATCCCCATTCCCATTTCGCCCATTCCCATACCCATGCCCATCATATCCGGGCCCATTTCTGCCATGGGTGTGACGCCGAGGATTCCAGGCTGATTCCCGCCACCACGGCGCTGCTCGCGCAGGCGCGTCAATTCGGCCTCTTTAAGATTCTCGGCCACGTCTTCGGCAAAGCGGTGACGTACAATGCCGTACTCCGGGATTTCAACGAACAGAAAAGAATAGAGAGTGGACTCGCTTGCCAGCTCTGGCGCGGAAGCGGCAGGATCGCCAGTTCCGACATTGATTTCTTCGAGGGTTGGCGGAGCAGGTGCGGCTGCCATTGGGGTTGTTCCCGCAAGACCCGGCAATGCAGGCATTGCGGCAGGAGCTGTACCGGGCTGGGCGCCGGGCATTGCACCGGGAAAGGTGCCGGGCTGAGCAACGGAAGCGGCCGGGAGTGCAGGAAACGCATCAGGCAAAGTTGCTGCGGCGGCGGGGTCTTGAGCGGCCGGTGCAGCGGGCGCGGGCGGCAGGGTTCCAGGCAGAGTCCCATCAGTCGCGGGAGCCGCAGGGGCAGCTTCTGCAACCGGGAGATTAGGCAGAGGCGGCAGTACATCTTGTGCGTTCACAGGCAGTCCGGTGCCAAGCATTATCATTGAACTGAAAACTACTGCTACCGCTGCATTTCTTCTCTTCATCAACTTGTTCCCAACATGGCAGTTTGTTAATCACCTGAATGATAATTACACAGGCGCAGACTCATCATTGAGTATCTTTGGTTAAAAAACGTGTAAGCCGATCAATTGCAAGCATAAGTTTCATGCCTGCAAAAGAAAAGAAGCCCGACAAAACTGCCGGGCTTCGATAATACAATTTCGATAATGGAGCCTTGACTCTTAGCGCTTCGAGAACTGGAAGCGAGCGCGAGCACCACGCTGACCGTACTTCTTACGCTCTTTCATGCGCTGGTCACGGGTCAGGAGTCCAGCACGCTTCAGCGCCGGACGCAGAGCCGGGTTGGCCTGAATCAGTGCGCGAGCAATGCCATGACGAATGGCACCGGCCTGGCCCATTGTGCCGCCACCGGCCACGTTCACAACGACGTCATACTTGGTAACGGTGTGGGTTTCACGAAGTGGGTGCTTGACGACCTGCTCGATCAGCGGACGCTCACCGAAGTACTTCTTCCACTCCTGGCCGTTTACTACCAGACGCCCTTTTCCGGGACGAAGATAAACGCGGGCCGTGGCAGACTTGCGGCGACCGGTTCCATAAAATTGTTCCATTGGCATTGTCTAATCCAGTACCTTACTTGGCTTTTTTCGTTAGAGTGATCTCTGCAGGCTGCTGAGCCTGGTGAGGATGCGTGTCACCCTCGTAAATGCGGATATTACGAAGTAAAGCATCGCCGAGACGATTCTTGGGCAGCATGCCCTTTACCGCCAGACGCAACACTTCAGTAGGTTTGCGCTCAAGCATGGCGCCTGCCGTCGTCTCTTTCAAACCGCCGGGATAACCCGTATGGCGGTAATATTTTTTCTGACGGAGCTTTTTGCCGGTAAACACAACCTTGTCAGCGTTCAGCACAATCACGTGATTGTGAGGATTAACCGCCGGATGAAACGTCGGGTCATTTTTTCCGCGCAACACCGCTGCGATGCGGCTGGCCACACGACCAACGATCTCACCTTTTGCGTCAACGACGCTCCATGTTTCTTTTACGTCACCCTGTTTTGGGTAATAAGTACTCATTTAAGAAGGAATTGCCTCCAGATTTCACCACAAACCCTGCGCATTTAGGGCG
The DNA here is from genome assembly GCA_964444305.1 of uncultured Candidatus Sumerlaeota bacterium. GTDB lineage: Bacteria > Sumerlaeota > Sumerlaeia > Sumerlaeales > Sumerlaeaceae > JAKFFN01. The sequence goes on along the minus strand of CAYUGQ010000006.1, from coordinate 11,641 downwards.
CACAGCACCGTTTTATTCACAAACCTGCATGGCAAAAAGAAAAAGATGCTCACGTGGCTGTGTCTTGTATTGCCTATTCGCAAACCCTTATCTTTATTGCGACTAACGAGTAAAAAATCATGGCATTACCTCAAGGAAAAATACTGGCGCTGGATGTTGGCGATGTAAGAATCGGCGTGGCGGCGAGCGACGCTGGCGGCTTTATAGCATCTCCGGTTACGATTATTAAGCGTGGACAGACGGCCCTGGGCCAGATCCAGGAGTTGGTACGCCAAAGTGCCGCCGTAGCAGTTGTCATTGGCCTTCCTCTTAATATGGATGGGTCTGTCGGCTTTCAGGCTAAGAAGGTACAGAATTTTGCGAAACAGATTGAGGAGGCAATCGCGCCTGTGCCTGTAGTAATGGAAGATGAAAGACATAGCACCATGGATGCGCGGGAGCTTCGCCTCGCTCGCGGAACGAAAAAGAAAAAGCGACAAATGCATATCGACGCCGAAGCGGCGGCTATTTTTCTGCAGGCGTGGCTCGACCGGGTTCGCTCTGAAAAAATTGCAATACCTGATTGTAACCATGATAGCTGATATCATATCTAAATATCGAAACAACGCGTTTTTGCCACTTCAAGCGATCGTTGCTGCTCCCCTGCTGGCTATACTGTTTCTGCCTGCTTATGCCCCTGCCTGTAATTATGGCAAGTATGGTCTTAAGCTGGGCGATGGCTCACAGGCTACGGTGGACGGACTTTTCCGGGGACGATATAACGAGCAACTGAACTGGCGCGCCAATCCGGAGTGGACCGAGGCCGCTCTTATCGATCAGGATGCCGCGACCGACATCCCGGGTAATTTAGATTATGCCTGGTCCTTGTTCATGAGCGGCAAGCGCCAGGAGTCTTATGCCATTTATCAGCAACTGATGAAGGATGATCCGAACCATTATGAGGTCCTTTGCAGCTTCGCCACGGTGCTGCACCTGGATAGAAGGTATGCAGAAGCGACCAGTACCCTGGAAAAAGCCATTGGCCTGAAACCCGGATTCCGAAACAGGGCGGAAGAGCTTCACCTTAATATGATTCGCCATGAGATGCGGCTGCAGACAAATACTCAGTATGGCCGGGACAATATGTTCATCCCTGAGCTGACCTCCCTCTGGAATAACCGCAAGCCGCCGGAGGAAAATTTTTCCACTGTCGATTTTCCGCCAGGCATCACGTCGAAAGGAATTGCGGAGCTGCTGCGCCAGTTCCCTCGGTACGGCGATGGATGGCTGGCCTTGGGGATGTTGCTGGAGCATGAAAAAGATTTTTCCATGGCAGTAAAGGCGTATGATCGGGCGCTGGAACATGGCACGCCCCATAAGCAGTCGCTGGATGGTTACATGGCCCGGTTTCGCGAGTTTGGTCGGGCTCATGATCCGGGTCGCCTCGTGGGACGGGGCATTGCCCGGACAGCTATCGTTATTGGAGTTATTCTCGCGCTGCTGTTTATCTACAGAATCGTGGCCCGGGTGGTGCTGGACGTTACGTCTCACCGGGGCATGAAGGAAGAACAGAAACGGCGCGAGCGGAGAAAAAACCACTCCGGACCTCTGAAATGAACGATTCGGGTTCGGCTCAAAAGTTCAATGCTGGAAAGAAAGAAGCATCCCTTCAGGATTTGGAGGGAACGGTGGAACGGATACTTTTTACGAATCCGGAAAACAGCTACACCGTGGCGGCACTCAAGCCTGCCGATGCGTCTCCATCATCCAAGACAGAATTCACTGTGGTGGGAAATCTTGGGTCAATCCAGCCGCAGGAGTTCCTCAAGCTGCAGGGGCAATGGATTACCGATAAGCGTTACGGGCGCCAGTTTAAAGTTCATTCCTACACCTCAAAGTTGCCCGACACTACCACAGCCATGGAGAAATACCTGGGCAGCGGCCTGATCAAAGGCATTGGGAAAACTTACGCTAAAAAGCTGGTGGAGAAGTTCGGCACGGAGATTTTCGATATTATCGAAAATGATCCCGACCGGCTCCGGGAAGTTCCGAACATCGGCGAAAAGCGCCTCGATATGATCACCCGTGGCTGGCACGAACATCGGGCCATGCGGGAAATCATGCTTTTCCTCCAGCAATATAACATCTCCCAGGGTCTGGCCACGCGCATCTATCGTCATTATGGCGATGAAGCCCTCAAGCAGATACAGCGCAATCCATATCAGTTAGCGCTGGATGTGAGGGGAATTGGTTTCAAGTCGGCGGACGCTATGGCCCAGAAGCTGGGAATTCCGGTGGAGTCCCTCGAACGCTGCAAGGCAGGCATCCATTTTTTGCTGCAAGATCTCGCCAGCGACGGTCACACCTGTTTTCCGCCTGACCCACTGTTGCAGAAGGCCCAGGAATATCTTGGTGTTCCCCAGGACCTGATCGTCCAGGCGGTGAATGCTCTGAAAGCCGAAAACCATGTGGTCCTGGAGGTTCTGCCGGATTCCAGCAAAGCTGTTTTTCTGTCAAACCTGCACCGGCACGAAACCGGTATCGCTGATCATCTTAATCGGATTCTTTGCACAGGAAAGCTGTACCCGAAGATCGATGGTCCGGCCAGCATTGCGGAACTCGAACAGCGCAGCAATTTTCGTCTGGCGGAAAACCAGCGCACAGCGGTACTGGATTCTCTAAAGGGCGGCGTCCAGGTTATTACGGGCGGACCCGGCACCGGCAAGACCACAATCATCCGCACGATCCTTAAAATTTTACAAGCCCATGGCATCAGTGTCGTGCTGGCGGCACCCACAGGTCGGGCGGCAAAACGGATGCAGGAAGTGACGCAAACCCCGGCATCTACCATCCATCGGCTGCTTCAGTTTTCGCCGCAGGAAGGAAAATATCTGCGCAATCCGCAAAACCCCATCCGCGCCGACTTCCTGATTATTGACGAAAGTTCCATGATCGATGTGGCCCTGGCTCATTCCCTTTTGCGGGCCACTTCGTCCACGTCATCCCTGATATTTGTGGGTGACGTCGATCAATTGCCGTCAGTGGGACCGGGGAATTTTCTGATGGATATGATTCGGAGCAACGTGATCCCGGTGGTGCGGCTGAATGAAGTTTTTCGCCAGGCCCAGAGCAGCCTGATCGTGAACAATGCCCATCGAATTAACCAAGGAATGCCGCCGGCCTTTGGCGGATGCGACGACGGGACAAAGCGGGATTTTTATTTTTTTGATGCGGAAACCCCGCAGCAGGTCGTCGAAACAGTGCGCGATCTTTTGCAGAACCGGATTCCCGCGAAATTCGGATTTAATCCACGAGATGACATCCAGGTGTTAAGTTCCATGCACCGCGGGGTGGCGGGTGCGCAGAATCTGAACCGGGAAATTCAGCATATCCTTAATCCCGGAAAATCCGGCGTGGAGCGCGGCGGCGTATTATACCGAACCGGCGACAAGGTGATGCAGACAAGCAACGATTATGACAAGGATGTATACAATGGCGACATTGGGGTGATCGCCAATGTCGATCCGGAAGATCAGATACTGCGGGTTAATTTCGACGGGCGGCTGGTAACTTACGATTTCCAGGAAATCGACAGCCTGGAGCTGGCCTATTGCATCACGATTCATAAAAGCCAGGGCAGTGAATACAAAGCCGTGATCATCCCTGTGCACACGACCCATTATGTGATGCTTCAGCGGAACCTGGTCTACACGGGAATCACCCGTGGAAAAAAGCTGGTGTGCCTGGTGGGTCAAAAGCGTGCTGTGATGATGGCCGTACAAAACGTAAGCGCAGAGCCCCGCTTCAGTTCACTTCATCTGAAGCTGCAGGCCCTGCGCCAGAAACACACTAACCCAAGAGACCTGTAAACGAACTCGCAGGATCCTTAAAAACTACTCTTTCAGGTGGATATTGCAACCGTAAGGGCGAGTCTGGGCCACTTCAGGCTCGCGACCGGCATTAACGGCTTCGATGGCCTGCATGACATAATTCGTAGCGGTGGCATCTGCGGCCACGTCCGTCGAATTATTATCGTTCAGCGCACCGTTATAGACGATGTTGCCCTCTTTATTGATCACATACATGTGAGGAGTTGTCTTGGCCTGAAGCGCACGAGCCAGGGTTCCAGAGGTATCCTGCAGCGTCGGATAAGTCACGCCATACTTGGCGGCAATGGCCTTGCTGTCTTCCGGGGTATTATAATGACCACTGTTAACCGCGAGATAAACGCCACCGGCTGCCTGGACCTGCTGGGCCAGATTCTGCATAATTTTCTGTTCATACCGGGGAACGACAAACGGACAGCCACCGCGCTCTGACACGGGGTTACCGGGATTTGTAAATTCCAGCACCAGCAGCTTTCCCTTGTATTGATCCATTGTGTGGGTTTTACCGTCGGCATCTTTCAAAGAAAACGACGGGGCCGCCGTCTGGGCCACAGCCATGGCCGATAAACTTAATATCCCTGCCATAGCGACAAGCTTCTTGACGATTTTCATGCAACTTCTCCTTCTCCCAAATGTGAATGTCCCGACGTTGCAGGCATCCTAGATATGATGCCCATTGAGCAAAAATGGTTCCCGCTTTTGCGGCAACACGCAATTGCCCTGTTAATAATGATGATTTCGTTATGCAGTGCGGCGGGAACGGGATTTACCACATCGTCAGCCCCTGTGGTGCGCGAAAGCGGGCTTTTGCGGGTGGAGGCTCCCGAGGGCACTGCGGTCTACGCTCAGCACATAATTGAACATGCAACTGCCGCCCTCCGCCAACTAAATCAAGCCACGGGCGATCCCCTGCTGACGCGGATCCTTTTCATAATAACCACGGACCATAAGCAGTTCGAAGAATATGCAGGTGGGCAGGCAGAGCAATCCCTGGCCGTGGCTCTCGGAGGCCGGCAGACCATCGTCGTCAGCCGACCGGCCATGGCGCGGACAGGTGCTGCCGCCATACAGCAGGTTTTGCTTCATGAGCTGGCCCATATTTATCTGGACGTACGATGTCGCGGTCCGGTTCCCCGATGGGTACATGAAGGAGTCGCGCAGATAATTGCCGGCCAGGTCCCCGAAGCTCAGAGCCATGGAGCAATGTCCCTTGCGGCGTACACCGGCGGGCTTCTCCCCCTTGAAGAACTAGTGGAAGGTTTTCCAAACTCAGGCGTCCGACGACAGCAGGCTTATGCCCAGTCCCAATCAGCGATGCAATTTGTCATTCGCGAACGACACGAGAACTCGATGCAGCGATTTCTGGGGGCCGTCAGTGGTGATGCCGGGCAGGAGTATCTCGCCACTTTTTCCCGGACAGCCGACCTGAAACTGCTCCATAAGGATTGGCAGGCCAGCCTGCGATCTCCCGGGGCGATCCTGACGGTTATCCTCGGACACGGAGTGTTCTGGGGTTTTGCGGCATTTCTTGTGGTAGTTGCGTGGTTTGTTGTCCGGCGTAGATCAAAAGACATTCGTCGCCGGTGGGCCGCCGAGGAAGCCATGGCGGCGGAGTGGAACGAACCGCCAGACGAAGCGGAATGGATCAAAGGCGACTGGACAGAAAATCCGCCAGACGATCTGGACGACGATGACGACGACGAGTTCTATTACGAAGAAGACGATGGCGAAAGCTGGAAGCGTCAGTAACGACCTCGTGATTCCTGGTACCGCCGCAAACTATCGGGCCGGTTCGTAATACATAATCGGCGTGTTCAGCATCTGAAGAGGCTCCCGCAACAGCGGACGATAGCTCTGCTCCAAAGCCTCGCTGATCTCCGGGATAGTGCCCGTCTGGTTCATGTCCATCACGAGAAACGGTACCTTTTTGTCCCGCAATTGGGCAGCAATCTGTTCAGCTGTCACAATGGCCGGACCGCGCTCATTATCCAGATGCTCGTTCATGTATTTGATCCGCCAGAGGAAGTGTTCACTGTAGTCATTCACAATACGCCGCTGGGCCATAAACGCAAAGTGGGGCGGAGCAATAATCAGATCGTCAGGCTTTGTCCGTTGCCGGACTAAACTTACCACCCGCCGCGTTTCTCTTTCGTTCAATTCATAACTGTGTTGCTTCAGGGTCAGCCAGATAAAATGAAGCCCCGGCCACGCGACTGACAACAACAGCACACCTGCAACAAGCGGCCCTGCCAGAGGCGTAAAATCATGAATGGAAGGCCTCTGCCAGAATGCCCGCCGGCCTAATCGCCACGCTCCAACAATCACCGGAGCAGCAAACAGGGCCACATACGGTTCTGCCAGGGAGAACACATAATCCACCGTGCCCCCTTTTGAAACGTACAAAATAGAACATATACTGAAAAACGTAAAGAAGAGAGCATACTCGCCATTGGCGTGATCATCCGGCGTGGCCCCAAGGACATTGCGCCGCCGGGCGGCAAACAAAATCATTCCCAGCGCAGCCAGAGCCACCCAGGTTCCTTGAAGCCGCAGAACATCGCCGCCTTCCATGATCAATTTGCGGCTGATATACCCCCACAGGTTCCGGTCAGACGTCTCCGCGAGAACCTCAGACCTCGGAAACGCTCCGGCCTGGTTCTGAAACACATTAGAGATATAATGCCCTGTATACGCCTGCATGGCAGGAATGACAATAAGCGGCAAAATCAAAACACATAGAGCAAACAAAACCCCGCGCTTAAAGCGGCGCAAGAACATCCATCCAACCGTGAAGGCCACATAGGGGGCCGTCGTCATATTAGTCAGCAACGCCAGCCCCCCACATATTCCTCCAACAATGGTGCCCTTGAACGAGTTTCGCAAAACCCCGCAGACCATTATCAAGAGAAGAAAAATCAACAGTGGCTGCGACTGATAGCCCAGCGTCCACCAAAACCCAATCGGTTGCACCATGTAAATTACAGCAGCCGCAAGAGGAACAGCCGGGCTGGAGATCCGCTGTCCTGGTCTTTGATGAAGAGTGCGAGCCATGAGCCAGACCAGGGCCATCGTGGCAATATGAAGACAAAGACTGAAAGTGCGGAACGCCCATAAAGGATGCGGCAAAACCCGATCGCCAATCCAGGCAACGACCGCCCCCAGGTACAAATGCAACGGCGGTTGCGGAGCGAGGATATCGCGATAAAGAACAGCTCCCTCGCTCAGACGCCATGAAATATACATATAATTGCCGTCGCCAAAATCCAGGTATCCCTCATTCCAGTGAGAAATGACGACGACGGCATAGGCTACGGCGATCAATAAAAGCGAAAGAATTTCAAACCGTGTAATGCCCCTCAGGCAGCTTCTTCTCCCCTGCTTTGGGACACCTATGTCATTGCTCAAACAGGCGCCCCGTACTCATCACATAACTGTCCCATAGTAACAAAGCGGGCGCTGCCAGAGGCCACGGAAAAGAAATACTCAAACGTGTCCCAGTATCCCGGAAAGTCTTCCCGGTCAGCCAGTATATTGTGCCAGAGAAACACAAATGCCCCGCCGGGAACATTGTCACAGGCGGCATCGAGCAAATTGGTCAGCCGTTCGAGCGAAAGCTCGGCGGGAATTTTCTCGTAATTGGCTATCGTCACATCCATGCAAATCAGCGGAATTTCCAGAATTGGCAACGGACGCATGGCATCCAGATCAAACGGTTGAAAACACCCCGACCAGCCATATTTAAACCCAGACCGATCAGGAAATCCGCCACTGGAATCATATTCCATCCCATTGCTGGCCACGCATTTCCAGGTCTCCGGGTTTTCAAATCGGAGATAATGCTGGCGGCTCCCGCGGATATTTGCGCGTGATGCGGAAGTCAGCGCGGACTTTTCAGCAGCAAGCATCTTGCATGTAGCGACGGAGTTCCAGCTTCCATGGAGCGCGATTTCGTCACCAAATGACCGCGCACGGGTGTAAAGTTCGCGCACCTGCCGGTCATCAGGATGATAATCTCCATCCTGCGGCCCCGGGCCTGACCCCAAAAAGAAGAACGTGGAAGGTGCGCCGACCCGCTCCTTCACCGTATAAAGCGCATCAAAACTGTCATACGGATCCGGGCCTGATTTCAGGATTGAGCGCTTAAAGTTATTAAAAGCCGACCCAACCTTCTCCCGTGACGCCAGCGCCCGTAGAAACCCGCGACCTGTTCTGCCTGCGCTATATTTCTGTAGCAAGTCTACGTCGTGAGTAAGACATATCGTTTGTTGCGCAGGCGGAGCGAGGGGTTTTTCCGGCAGCTTATCCCGGCCCGACACAATCAGACCGACCAATTCATATAACTGTCGAAACCAATGGTTCACGACAGGCAAATCCCACGTTTCAGCAGGAATCGGCACGTGCGTAGACAATACCCGACCAAAGCCATCACGATGGGCCGACGCCCAATCGAAGTATCCGCTGAGAAGATAAAAAGCGCTGGCGACAACATCCAGCGGCAGCGTGACATGACTAGATGCTGACCGCTGGGCCGCCCCGTCAAATGCTCCATCTCTCGCAAGCGCTACCAATCGTGGAAGATCATCAGGAGCCGCAGGATTACCCCACCCCTCCTCGGTTCCTTCTGTAAAAAAGCTGCTCCGAAAAATCCGTAAGACACGCCCCCTTCCGGGCTCAACCGAGGCCGGAAGATTAGCCGCAGCCTGATCATAAAAAACCGTAACATCCGCCGTCGGTCCCTGGTCAGGCTGACTTACAAACTGCACGTCGCAATTCCAGGTGCGGGCAAACAGACGAAAGACATACTCCACACAAGGGCGAAAGCGATCGTCCAACACCACGATTTTCATGCTGAGTTCAGGCGTTTGCATGGTGAAAGACATGGGCTGACCAAAGGCCCGATTTCAAGGAAAACTAATGGTTAGTAAAACAATTGCCAGTCGACCGCTTCTGTGGGGGTCTGGAGATAGTTAATCATGCCCTCCATCAGAGCCTGACGCACCGATGCGCTTTGCTCATGGCCCATACCGCTGGCAACAGATTCAAACGCAAATGACAGAAAAACCATCCGATTCCGATAGCCAACGCCGGCATTCAATCCGGTACTGCGAGGCAAACTAGTGAAGCTGGCCAATACAACGCCTCCGTCGACCGGAGCAATGGCATCGTTTTGATTGGTCGCATAGGCGGCGGTATCATTAAAGACATTCGTAGCCGTAGCAAAACTCGGCACCATACTCAGCGCGCCGGATGGCTGAACGGACGAAAGCCCGATATTAGCAAATTCCAGCGAAGCATATAAATCCGCTTCCAACGTCTCCGCCAGAGACGAGGCAACATAAGTTCCCGACACAATCACGTTTCCACCAGAAGTCAGGTGCAGTTGAATCCGCGCCAGCGCGGCCGGAGAGATGGCCGCAACCCCCGATTCACCGTCCATCAGGTTGCTCCACACCACAACGGATTCTTCTTCGGCCGGAAGCGCCACCTGCCCCAGGGCCACCGCCGATGCCGAGACCGTCTCATAACTTCGGTTTAATCCACCCAGTGCCTGGGCCGTATAGACAACAGCGTGGCCATAGCTGTGGCTTGTGTAAAGCACATGGCCCGGCTGATACTCATTGTGATCAAGAACAATACGATCCAGCGGAAATCCGTTTTCGCTGAGACGGATGGCAAACGCCGGGCTTCGCAGTGAAGCTTCCATTCCGTTGAGAGCTGTCACTGCTATATAGATATTTTCTCCAACAGGCAGATCCTGAATTTCGGCATAATTTTCCGTGCCGGCGACTACCTTTGCCGGCGTTGCCGGGAACGTCAGCCGGTTAACCGTGCCTGAACTGAAATCCACATCCGTGGCCACAAAAACATGATAATCTGTAACATTGGCGACCGCCGGATGCTGCCAGGTGATCCGGGCTTTGTCCGTTCCGGTCTGCGTAAGAGACACAGGCTGTGGCGCCGTCGGACGGGCCGGAACTTCATTGTCGCGCCCGTGACGGATATTATCCACACGCAACTGAAGCATATCACTGGACGGAGGTGTTTCCGTATACACAACGAGGGATTTCACCCGCTGATGGGTTCCACTGAATTCCCCGTTTCCCGTATCGAAACCCACCGGGGCCGTCTGGTCGAAATCCCAGGTATAGGTCAGGCTCTGACCAGCAGCGACTGGCACCAATGGACCCCGCTCAAGCTGTGAACTGGCCGTGCTGTGAACGACAAACGCTACGTGAACGGGATAGTCGGAGTCATTAACAAGATCAGCCCGAAGAACCCCTCCCGCTGTCGGAATGGAATTCTCTGGCAAAGCACTGGGAGCATTTATGTTAAAGCGGGCAGCGTAATAAACCTGCGGCCCACCATCCATGTCGTATGGGTTGTACGTGGCCGGTACAGGTGAAGCCAACTCCCAGGCCACATTAAACCGCCCAGCAAGATTCCCGGTTCCGCTCGTCACATAATCCGGCACGTTGCCGGAAGCCACAGCATTCAGGGTGTGATTCGGCGGGTTATTTTCGTGCAACACCCAGTCTGCAAAGTTCCTGGTGTCCTCAAAATCTTCAATTATAACCGCCTGCGCGCTGGCGAAAGCCGCCGCAAGGCACACAATACCACATAAAACAATTTTACGAAACACGAGACGGGCCCTTCTTCTGTGACTATTTCACTAAGTGTATAACGGCACAGGCTTTCGTAAATGAAAATTTTGCGCGCCGAAAACCGAACTACTCAATCCCAGTGCGTCTATAGATCGCATCCAGATGAGCCAGGTACGGCTCATACTGCATGATCTGGGCCAGTTCATCTTCCTTAAGAGGGTTCCGTGGGTCCTTTAAGACTTCATCCCGAAGATATTTTTCCGTATCTGCCCACGTATTCATAGCGGCTGTTTGTACAATTTCATAGGCCTCTTCACGCGTAAGTCCTTTATCGACAATAGCGAGAAGAATTTTCTGCGAGAACAGAAGGCCGCGGGTTTTCTCCATGTTGAGTTTCATGGTATCAGGGTAAATGTGAAGACCGGAAAGAACTTTGTCCAATACGCGAAGCATATAATGCAGAAGCGTCGTGCTGTCCGCCAAAAGAACGCGTTCAGCGCTGGAATGGCTGATGTCCCGCTCATGCCAAAGCGCCTGATTTTCCATGGCAGAAAGCGCATAGCCACGCAAAAGCCGCGACAGGCCGGTAAGCTGTTCACACTTTACCGGGTTCCGCTTGTGGGGCATCGCACTGCTCCCCTTCTGCCCCTTGGCAAACGGCTCTTCAACCTCGCGCACTTCTGTCCGCTGAAGATGGCGAATCTCGACAGCAATTTTCTCAATGGTCCCGCCGCACACAGCAATAGCTGATACAAACGCGGCATGTCGGTCCCGCTGAAGAACCTGCGTGGCGACCTCAGCAAACTTCAAACCCAGGTTATCCGCGATGGCTTCTTCAAACGCCGGACCCGTATGAGCATGGGTTCCAACAGCACCGCTAATCTTGGCGACAACCACATCCTGCAAAGCAGCTTTCAAACGATCGCGATTCCGCAACATTTCCTGGTAACTGACGAGAAACTTTAAACCAAGAGTGATAGGCTCCCCATGGACACCGTGAGTCCGGCCGATCATCAGAGTATGCTTTTGATCCACTGCCAGCTTTTTCAACGCGGCGATTACTTTATCCAGCTCTTCAAGGATTAGCTCCCCCGCCTTTCGAAGACGCAAAGACTGGGCTGTATCTACTACGTCAGTAGAAGTCAGACCCAGGTGGACAAAACGGGATGCCGG